>JBOGHR010000272.1:0-1527 GCA_050744905.1 Acidimicrobiales bacterium | reverse complement strand
GTCCCCCTCCGGCGCCAGGCCGGCGCCCATGGCGGCCGCCGCGCCGCGGGGGGCGTCGGGCGCCGAGCAGCTCCGGGTGTGGCTGATGACCGGGGTGAGCTACATGCTCCCGTTCGTGGTTGCGGGCGGCATCCTCATCGCCCTGGGCTTCGCCATCGGCGGCGCCACCCAGGTCACCGAGGTCGAGGACTGGCCGGCGCTGTCCACCGTGTTCGACTCCAGGGTCCAGCTCGGCGCCCTCATGTTCAAGATCGGCGCCGTGGCCTTCGGCATGCTGGTGCCCATCCTGGCAGGGTTCATCGCCTTCGGCATGGTCGACCGGCCCGGCATCGCCCCCGGCGTGGTGGCCGGCCTGATCGCCAACGAGCTGGGCGCCGGGTTCCTCGGTGGCCTGGCCGGCGGCCTGCTGGCCGGCGCCGTGGTGATGCTGCTGATGCGCATCGACGTCACCGGCCCGCTGTCGAAGATGATGCCCGTGCTGGTGTACCCCATCGTGGGGACGCTGGTCACCGGGGCCGTCCTCGTGCTGGTGATCGGCAACCCCATCGCCGACGTGCAGTCCGGTCTCACCGACTGGCTGACCGACCTCCAGGGGACCAACGCCGTGCTGCTCGGCCTGCTCATCGGCTCCATGATGGCGTTCGACATGGGCGGCCCGGTCAACAAGGCGGCCTACGCCTTCGGGCTGGCGTCGCTGGACTCGGGGAACTTCGCCGTCATGGCCGCGGTGATGATCGCCGGCATGACCCCGCCCCTCGGCCTGGCCCTGGCCACCACCCTGCGTCCCCGGCTGTTCACCGCCCCCGAGCGGGAGTCGGGCAAGGCGGCGTGGCCCCTCGGGCTGTCGTTCATCACCGAGGGAGCGATCCCCTTCGCCGCCGGCGACCCGCTGCGGGTCATCCCCGCCCTGATGGCCGGCTCGGCCGCCGCCGGCGCCATCTCCATGGCCGTGGACGCCCAGCTGCGGGCGCCCCACGGCGGCATCTTCGTCATCGGCCTCATCGACGGCAAGGCCGGGTACCTGGTGGCCGGCGTCGTCGGCATGGTGGTGACCACCGCCGTGGTGGTCGTGCTCAAGTCGATGCGGCCGCAGGCGGTGGTCGACGCCGAGCCCGGCTCGGCGGCGCCCGGCGCCCGCCAGGCGGTGTCGGCCTGATGCCCAGCCGCACCGTCACCCTCCCCAACCCCACCGGCCTCCACGCCCGCCCGGCCAAGGTCTTCGCCTCCGCCGTGGCCGAGTGCGGCCACCAGGTCCGGCTCACCAAGGGGGGCACCACCGTCAACGCCCGCTCGGTGCTGTCGGTCCTCACCCTCGACTGCCACCAGGGCGACGAGGTCACCATCGACGTGGAGGGCGACGACGCCGAGGCCGTGCTGGGGTCCCTGGTCGCCCTGGTGGAGTCGGGCCTGGGCGAGGACGGGGCCCGATGAGCGCCACCCTGCGGGGCAGCGGGGCGGCGCCCGGCGTCGCCGTCGGCGCCCCCTTCGTGGTGGAGCCGCCGGCCACCGCGGTCGTCGACCCCGGGC
>JBOGHR010000271.1:0-2401 GCA_050744905.1 Acidimicrobiales bacterium | reverse complement strand
GGCCAGGGCGGCGGCCGGCGGGGCGCCCGCGTCCATGCGGTCGAGGGCGAGGGCGAAGACCACCTCGCTGTCGGTGGGCCCGGCGATCCCGGCCTCCCGCCGCTCTCCCAGGGTGCGGCGAAGGCGGGCGGCGGCCCCCTCGCGGAAGCCGGCCACCGCGCCGTTGTGGGCGAACAGCCAGGGGCCGTCGGCGAACGGCGGGGTGGCGCTCACCTCGGTGGGAAGAGGCGGGGTGGCGCTGCGCACCGCCCCCAGCACCGAGCCGGCGGCGACCAGCCCGGCCAGGCTGAGGAACGAGCGGTCGGCCCACAGGGGCAGCGTGGACCGGTACAGCGCGGGCTCGGGCCGGCGGGCCCGGTCGTGCCAGCCCACGCCGAAGCCGTCGGCGTTGACCACGCCGCTCACCTGGTGGGCCGGCTCCCAGCACTGGCGCAGCAGCGAGTGGGCCGGCTCGACCAGGAGCGACTCCAGCGTGCGCGCCGCGCCGAGGTAGGCCACGAACCGGCACACCGGATCAGGACCGCTCCCCGTAGCGGGCGCACCGGAAGCCCGAGAAGATCTGGCGGCGGATCGGGTGGTCCCAGTTGCGGAATGTCCCCCGCGCCGCCGAGGGCCAGGTCGCCCACGAACCTCCACGCAGCACCTTGTAGTCGTTCCCGAAGAACACCTCGGAGTACTCCCGGTAGGGGAACGGCGCGAAGCCCGGGTAGGCGGCGAAGTCCGACGACGTCCACTCCCACACGTCGCCGATCATCTGGTGGCAGCCCCACCCGCCGGCGCCGGCCGGGTAGGCGCCCACCGGGGCGGGCCCGTCGTGGCGCTGCCCCAGGTTGGCCAGGTGGGGGGCGGGGGCTGCGTCGCCCCACGGGAAGCGGCGCTTGGCCCCGCCCGGGCCGGTGGTGGCGGCCACCTCCCACTCGGCCTCGGTGGGGAGGCGCTTGCCCATCCAGCGGGCGCAGGCGTCGGCCTCGTACCAGCACACGTGCTGGACGGGCTCGTCGAGGGGCAGGTCGACGCGGCGCCCGAAGCGCAGCACGCTCCACGCGCCGCTCCCCTCCGGGCGCCAGAACCCGGGGTGCTCCAGGGCGGCCTCCCTGCGCCAGGCCCAGCCCTCGGCCGTCCACCACCGGGGCTCGTCGTACCCGCCGGCGGCCACGAACCCGGCGTAGCGCCGGTTGGTGACCGGGGCGGCGTCGATCCGGAACGGGTGGAGGGCGACCTCGTGGGCCGGCCGCTCGTTGTCGTAGGCCCACGGCTCCAAGTCGGTCCCCACCACGTAGGTGCCGCCGTCCACGGCCACCTCCTCGTTCGGGGCGGGCCCGGCGGGCGGCGGCGGCGACACCCCGTCGAGGGGCAGGGCGGCCTCCCCCATCAGCTGGCGGGTGGCCAGCATCGTCTCGTCGTGCTGGTGCTCGTGCTGCACGACCATGCCGTAGACGAAGGCGCGGTCCAGCAGCGGCAGGGACGGGTCCAGCTCGGTGCGGTCCAGCACGGACAGCACCTCGTCGCGCACCCGGCCGACGTAGGCCCGGGCCTCGGCCGGCGCCAGGAGCGGCAGCGCCGGGCGGTTGGCCCGGGGGTGGCGGAAGGCGTCGTAGAGGTGGTCGACGTCGGGACGCACGCCGGGGTGGGCGGCGGCCGCCCGCAGCAGCCACAGGTCCTCATAATTGCCGACGTGGGCCAGGTCCCACACCAGGGGGGACATGAGCGGCGAGTGCTGGCGGAGCAGGTCTCCTTCGGGCAGCGGAGCGAGGATCGCCAGCGAGCGCCGGCGGGCCGCGTCGAGCTCGCCGGCCACCAGCGCCTTGGCGCCGGCGTCCCCCTGCGGGGACGGTCCGCGCTCAGGACGCGGCGAGGCGCTTCCCCATCCAGGTGCGGGCGTCGTCGACCTCCTGGTCGCCGACCTCGTGCCCGATGTCGTACCAGTGCAGCTCCACGTCGGCCCCCGCGGTGACCAGTCCCTCAACCAGCTCCTCGTAGTCGTCCATGGTCACCGACCCGTCGTTACGCCCGGTGGCGCAGAAGACCTGCTTCTTGTCGAGGATGCGGCCCCGGGGCGGCCGGAAGGGCGGCCGGCCGCTCAGCACGGCGGCGCCCCGCAGCACGTCGGGGTGGTCGAAGAACAGGGCGATGGCGGCCGTGGCGCCCTCCGAGAACCCCAGCGCGCACACGTCCCCGGCGTCGAAGCCGAGCGCCTCGGAGGCGGCCGCCACGAAGGCGGCCAGGCCCGGGGTGCACCCGTGGACGGCCTGCTCGTGGGGCGAGGGCAGGTCGGGGTCGTGGAAGGCGCCCTCCTCCTCGTCGGGCGGGGCCGGCAGGTGGCGGTGGCCGCCGCCGTCGTGGTCGATGGCGCCCCGCGGGCTCAGAACGGCGGCGCCGGGGGCGATCCGCCGGGCCAGGC
>JBOGHR010000270.1:0-3751 GCA_050744905.1 Acidimicrobiales bacterium | reverse complement strand
GGCCAGGGCGGCGGCGAGGAGGGCGGACGCGACGGGTCGGCGGTGCACGGCGGGCCACCGTAGGGCGTGCACGGCCGGCCCAGGGGTGCGGCCCGGCCGGTCGCGCCGCCGCCGAAACCCCCAGTTGGTACCGTCGGAGCGGGAGGCGACCATGGACCTGAGCTCACCGGACACCTGGCGCTGGATCTGGCTGGGGGCCGCCGTGGCGTTCACCGTGGGGGAGATAGCGGTGGCCGGGTCGTTCTTCCTCCTGCCGTTCGGCGCCGGGGCCCTGGCTGCGGCCGCCGTCAGCTTCGTGGGCGGGGCCGTGGGCCTCGGGTGGCTGGCGTTCGTGGTGGTGTCCGCCGTGTGCTCGGCCGTCATGTGGCCGCTCGGCCGCCGCCTCGACCGCAGCGGGCCCCGCGCCTCCATCGGCGCCAACCGCTGGGTGGGGCGCCAGGGCTACGTCCTCCAGGACATCCCCGCCGAGCTGGGCAGCACCGGGGTGATCAGGCTCGACCGCGAGGAGTGGAGGGCGGAGAGCCTGGTGGGCCACCGCATCCGCGCCGGCTCCACCGTGCTGGTGAGCCGGGTCGACGGCACCCGGCTGGTGGTGCTGCCGGTGTCCGAGCCCGACGACGTCCCACCGGCGCTGGGAGGGAGCTGAGCGATGGCGTTCATCGTCGTCCTCGCCGCCATCGGCTTCGTGCTGTTCGTGGTGGTGGTGAGCGGTGTCAAGGTCATCCGGCCCTACGAGCGGGGCCTGGTCGAGCGGCTGGGGAAGTACCGCGACACGGTGGAGCCGGGCCTGCGGGTCATCGTGCCGTTCATCGAGCGCATGGAGCGGGTGGACATGCGCGAGCGGGTGGTGGACGTGCCGCCCCAGGAGGTCATAACCTCCGACAACGTCGTGGTGTCGGTGGACGCGGTCATCTACTACGAGGCGACGGACCCCCAGCGCCTCGTCTACAACGTCGTCGACTTCTACCTGGCCGTGTCGAAGCTGGCGCAGACGAACCTGCGCAACGTGGTCGGCGTCATGCAGCTGGACGAGGCGCTGACGTCGCGCGACACGATCAACACCAAGCTGCGGGACATCCTCGACGACGCCACCGACAAGTGGGGGACGCGGGTGGTGCGCGTCGAGATCCAGCGCATCGACCCGCCGGCCGACGTCATGCACGCCATGCACGAGCAGATGAAGGCCGAGCGCACCCGCCGGGCCGTGGTCACCACCGCCCAGGGCGAGCGGGAGGCGGCCATCGCCCGGGCCGAGGGCGAGAAGCAGGCCGCCATCCTCACCGCCGAGGGGGCCCGCCAGGGCGCCATCCTGGAGGCCCAGGGCGAGGCGGAGGCGACCCGGACGGCCGCCGACGCCGAGCGGTTCCGCCAGGTGGCGGTGGCCGAGGGCGAGGCCCAGGCCATCCGCAGCGTCTACCTTGCCATCCACGAGGGCGACCCGTCGCCCGAGCTGCTGGCCGTGAAGTACCTGGAGGCGCTGCGGGGCATCGCCGACGGGCGGGCGACCAAGATCTTCCTCCCCACCGAGTCCACGGCCATGCTCGGGGCCCTGGGGGCGATCAAGGAGCTGTTCGCCGACGGCGACGGCGGCGCGCCGGCGCAGGCCAGGCGCCGGCCGGCCCCCGGCGAGGGCCGGTAGCAGGCACCCGCCTTCCCCTGCGGCTGCCGCCGCCGCTCCCCGCCTCCGCCGGTCGTCACCCGGTCCCGCCCCGTCCGGCTCGGCCGGTTCGGCGCGGTGCGTCAGGTAGCCGAAAGACGCGCACAACGGTTTGTTCATGGACCGGAGACGGCGGTGACATACGCCTTCTCTACCGTCGCAGCGAGGTGAGCCGGAGGGCTCATCGGGCCTGGAACGCCACCGCGGGAGCGCCGATGCCGAACGTCCGCACCACCCCGGACCGCGTCGCCGGCACGCCCCCGGAGCGCCGAGGCCAGCCCCTCGCGGGCGGGGACGACGGACGAAAGGACGACGTGTGAGGAAGCGATCGAGAACGCTGGTGGCGGGCGGCGCCGTCACCACCGGCCTGGTGGTGATGGGCGCGGACGCCGCATGGGCCCAGGAGGCCACGATCTCCGCCGAGGAGGTCCAGGCCAACCTCGACAACGTGTTCGTGCTCCTGGCCGCCGTGCTCGTCATCTTCATGCAGGCCGGCTTCGCCCTGCTGGAGGCCGGGCTGACCAGGGCGAAGAGCGTCGCCAACATCATGATGAAGAACCTGATGGACTTCTGCGCCGGGGTGATGGCGTTCTTCGCCGTCGGCTACGCCATCGCCTTCGGCGCCGGCGGGAACGACTTCTTCGGCTCCGGCGGCTGGTTCCTGGGCGACGGCGCCACCCAGTACGGGACCCTCACCGTCCCCGTCACCTTCATCTTCCAGTGCGCCTTCGCGGCGACGGCGGCCACCATCGTGTCGGGGGCCATGGCCGAGCGCACCAGGTTCAAGAGCTACTTCCTCTACTCCATCGTGATCTCGGGCCTCATCTACCCGATCGTGGTCCACTGGCAGTGGGGCGGCGGCTGGCTCTCCCAGCTGGCCACGCCGTACCACGACTTCGCCGGGTCGAGCATCGTGCACATGACCGGCGGCATCGCCGCCCTCATGGGCGCCGTCGTGCTCGGTCCCCGCATCGGCAAGTACGGGCCCGACGGCAGGCCTCGGGCCATCCCCGCCCACAGCATCCCCTTCGCCGTGCTGGGCACCCTGATCCTCCTGGTGGGCTGGTACGGGTTCAACGCCGGCTCCGAGCTGGCGGCCGACGGCGCCATCGGCGCCATTGCCGTCACCACCACGCTGTCGGCCGCCGCCGGCGCCATCGCCGCCATGCTCGCCATCTGGGCCAAGACCGGCAAGCCCGACGTGGCCATGGCGGCCAACGGGCTGCTCGCCGGCCTGGTGGGCATCACCGCCGGCACGGCCGCCGTCAGCAACGTCGGGGCCGTCGCCATCGGCGCCATCGCGGGGTGCATCGTGGTCGCCGCCGTCCTCTTCTTCGACCGGGTGCGCGTCGACGACCCGGTCGGCGCCGTCTCCGTGCACGGCGTGTGCGGCGCCTTCGGCACCATCGCCGTGGGCCTGTTCGCCACCGAGTCGAGCCCGGCCGGCCTCAGCGGGCTGTTCTACGGCGGCGGGGCGGACCAGCTCGTCAGCCAGCTCATCGGCGTCATCGCCATCGCCTCGTTCGTGGCCGTCGCCGCCGGCATGCTGTTCGTCGCCATCAAGCTCACCATCGGCCTGCGGGTCAGCGAGGAGGAGGAGCTGGCGGGCCTCGACGTCCTCGAGCACGGGGCGCCCGGGTACGGTCCCGACGTCACGCCGGTGCTGGCCCCGGCGCCCGTCGACGACGCCCGGTCGGCCACCGCCGTCTCCCGAGGAGGGATGTCATGATCAAGCTCGTCACCGCCGTCATCAAGCCCCAAATGCTGGAGTCCGTGAAGGACGGGCTGAAGAGCGCCGGCGTACAGGGCCTCACCGTCACCGAGGTCAAGGGGTTCGGCCGCCAGGGTGGCCACACCGAGACCTACCGGGGCGCCGAGTACACGGTCGACCTGATCCCCAAGCTCAAGGTCGAGGTCGTGTGCTCCGTCGACGACGCCGAGCGGGTGATGGACATCATCCGCAAGACCGCCCACACCGGAAAGATCGGCGACGGCAAGGTGTGGATCGTCGACGTCGAGCGCCTGATGCGGGTCCGCACCGGCGAGATGGGCGAGGAAGCCGTCTGATCCACCCCCCGGCGGAGACCCCTGCGG
>JBOGHR010000269.1:0-8868 GCA_050744905.1 Acidimicrobiales bacterium | reverse complement strand
CACGTGGGGTACGGCCGGGCGGCGTGACGGCACGGCGCCAGTCGGACGAGCCCGCCCTGCGGCTGGGAGCCGTGGCCGCCGCCGTCGGCAAGGGGCTGGCCGCCGGGCTGGCGGGCACCGCCGCCATGACGCTGTCCAGCACCCTGGAGGCCAGGCTGCGGGGCCGGGAGCCGAGCACGACGCCGGCCCGGGCGGCCAGCAGGGCCCTGGGCGTGGCCCCGGTGGACGAGCGGGGCGAGGGGCGCTTCAACAACCTGGTCCACTGGGGCTACGGGACGGCGTGGGGGGCGGTCCGGGGCCTGCTGGCCGCCGCCGGGCTGGGTGGCGTCCCGGCCACGGTCGTGCACCTGGGCGCGGTGTGGGGCGGCGAGCAGGTGGTGCTCCCCGCCACCGGCGCGTCGCCTCCGGCCACCCGCTGGGGAGCGACGGAGGTGGCCGTCGACCTGTGGCACCACGCGGTCTACGCGGTGGTCACCGGCGTGGCCTACCGCTGGCTCGACCGGCGGTGAGCGGGCCGGCCCCGACGCCGATCGGCGACTACGCCCTCGTCTCCGACAGCCAGGGGGCAGCCCTGGTGAGCCGGTCGGGGTCCGTCGACTGGGCCTGCGTGCCCCGCTTCGACTCCCCCTCGGCCTTGGCCCGGCTGCTCGGCGAGGGGGCCGGTGCGTGGGCCCTCGCCCCGACCGGGGCGGCCGACGTCGAGCGGTCGTACGTGGACGGCACCATGGTGCTGCGCACGGTGTTCCGCACCGGCTCCGGCGCCGTCGCCGTCACCGACGCCATGCCCTTCCTGCCCACGGAGCGGGGCCACGGCATCGGCGACGCGGCCCCGCACGCCATCGTGCGCCTGGTGGAGGGCCTCGACGGCGACGTGGAGGTCGCCACCGAGGTCGCTCCCCGGCCCGAGTACGGCCTCACCGTCCCCCGGTGGGCGCCGGCCGAGGGCGGGGCGACGTGCCGGGGCGGGCCGGCCGCCTACGTGCTCTCGTGCCCGGCTCCCCTCGACCTCGAGGGCGGCACCGCCCGGGGCCGGTTCGGCGTCCGGGCCGGCCAACGGGTAGGCTTGGCCCTGCGGGCCGTCGACCCCTGGGAGCCCCTCGCGGCCACATGGTCCACCGACCAGGTGCGGGCCTGGCTCTACGGCACGGTGCGCGGGTGGCAGTCGTGGTCGGCGCTGCACCAGGGCTACCAGGGGCCCTACGCCGACCTCGTCCACCACAGCGGCCGGGTCCTCCAGGCCCTCACCTACGCGCCCAGCGGGGCCATCGTGGCCGCCCCCACCACGTCGCTGCCCGAGCAGGTCGGCGGCAGCCGCAACTGGGACTACCGCTACGCCTGGGTGCGAGACGCCAGCCTGACCCTCAGCGCCCTGTGGGTGGCCGCCTGCCCCGACGAGGTGGCCGACTTCTTCGGCTTCTTCATGACGGCGGCGGGCGGTACCTGCGAAGGGGAGGACCCGGTCCAGATCCTCTACGGCGTGGGCGGCGAGCGCCGGCTCGACGAGCAGGAGCTGGACCACCTGGGCGGCTACCGCGACAGCCGCCCGGTCCGGGTCGGGAACGGCGCCTGGCGCCAGTCCCAGCTCGACGTCTACGGCGAGCTGCTCGACGCCGCCGGCCTCTACGCCGACCGGGTGGCCTCCTTCGACGACGCCACCGCCTCGTTCCTCGCCGACCTGGCCGACCGGGCCGCCACCCGCTGGGAGGAGCCCGACCACGGCATCTGGGAGATGCGCGGCGGGCGCCGCCACTTCCTGTACTCGAAGCTCATGTGCTGGGTGGCGCTCGACCGGGCCTGCGCCCTGGCCCGCTCCCTGAGGGCCGGCGAACGGGCGGGGCGGTGGCGGCGGGAGCGGGAGCGCATCCGCCAGGCCATCCTCGACCAGGGCTGGAGCGACCGGGCCAAGGCGTTCACCCAGGCCTTCGGCCACGACGACCTCGACGCCTCGGTCCTGATGATCCCCATCGTGGGGTTCCTTCCCGCCGGCGACGACCGGGTGCGGGCCACGGTGGCCGCCATCGGCGAGCGGCTGAGCGACGAGCGGGGCCTGGTCTACCGCTACCGGGGCGGCGACGGCCTCGACGGAAGCGAAGCCAGCTTCGGCGTGTGCACCTACTGGTTGGCCCACGCCCTGGCCCTGGAGGGCGACGTGGAGGGCGCCCGCCGGCGGTTCGAGACGGTCACCTCCTTCGCCAACGACGGCGGCCTGCTGTCCGAGGAGATCGACGGTGCCACCGGCGAGCTGCTCGGCAACTTCCCCCAGGCGTTCACCCACATCGGCCTGGTCAATGCGGCCAACGCCATCGCCGAGGCCGAGGGCGGTGCCCGGCCCCGATGACGGCGCCGCCGTTCCGCCCACCACGGGCGGGCCCCGGCGACATCGCCCCGCCGGCCGCCATTTCCGGGAAGGGTCCACCGCCCGGGGCGGGTTCCCTGGGCATGGCACGACTCGCCGGCCCGGGGCGGAAACGACGGCGGCGCCACCCTGGCCCCATCCCGTCGGTGAAGGCGATGCGGGCGGCGGGCGGCCTGGTGGCTCGCCTGCCTGCAGCCGCCTTCAAGCCGGTGCTCGCCGGCTTCCTCCGCCTGGGCCACGACCGCTCCGACGTCGCCGCCGAGTCGATGGCCCGGCACTTCGTGCCCGAGGACCATCCCGAGCCGGTGGCCACGGCCGTGGCCGAGGTGCTGGCCGCCCGTCGATTCCACGCCAGCTCGGTTCGGCCTCGCCGCCGTGTTCGACGACGAGGCCGCCAAGACCGCCTGGCTCTCCCACGGCCTGCCCCACGAAGGTCCGACCGTCCCTGCCGGCAACGTCGTCGACCAGGCAAGGTCCAGGGCGAACGAGTGCGGGGACGAGCGAAGGAGGAGTGATGAAGCTGGCGATGGTCGTGCTGGCCGACGACGAGACCCACGAAGGCCTGGGGCGGGTGGTCAACGCCCTGGTGGCCACCAAGGAGCTGGTCGACGGGGGCGACGACGTCACGCTCATCTTCGATGGCGGCGGCACCGTCTGGCCGGGCGTGTTGTCCGAGGAGGACCACCCTGCGCACCAGATGTGGGAGTCGGTGCACCACGCCGTGGCCGGCGCCTGTAGCTATTGCGCCGATGCCTTCGGGGCGACCAGCGGCGTCCGGAAGGCCGGTGTCGAGCTGCTCGACCAGTACGACCGGCATCCCAGCTTCCGGGCGCTGCTCCACGACGGCTACCAGATCATCACCTTCTAGCTAGAGCCCCGACTGGCGAGCCGGTGTCGCCCCGAATGCGACGCCGGCACGTCCGGGAATGCGGGTCGTGGGCCGACGGGTTCCCCCCGTGTGCGCCGGTGGGCCCCGCTCCTGTCCCTCCTCGCCGTCGTCGCCACCGCCTGCGGCGACGGCGAGAGCGGGACCATCGGCGAGGACGCGGGCGAGACCGTGCGCGTCGCCCAGCCGGCGCCGAGCCCACGTGAGGATGTCCCGTCGGCCCTCGACGACCCCGACGACCACCGGCTCCCGGCCCCGCTCGTGGACACTGACGAGATCATCTCCGGCGGGCCTCCTCCTGATGGGATCCCCCCCATCGACGAGCCGAAGTTCCAGGCCGTCGGCACCGTCGACTGGCTGGAGGACGAGGAACCGGTGCTCGCCCTGGAGGTCGACGGCGAGTGGCGCGCGTACCCGGTCCAGGTCCTCACCTGGCACGAGATCGTGAACGACACGATCGCCGGCAAGCCCGTCGCCGTGACCTACTGCCCCCTGTGCAACACCGCCATCGCCTTCGATCGCCGGGTGGAGGGGAGGATCTTGGACTTCGGCACCTCGGGGAAGCTCTACCGGTCGGCGCTGGTGATGTACGACCGCCAGACCGAGTCGCTGTGGACGCACTTCACCGGCGGCGCCGTCGCCGGGCTGCTCACCGGCACGGAGCTGCGGGCGTTCCCCATGTCGACGGTGTCGTGGGCCGACTTCAGGACGACCGCACCCGACGACGCCCTGGTGCTCAGTCGCGACACCGGGCACTCCCGCGACTACGGGCGCAACCCGTACCCCGGGTACGACGACGTGAACACGTCGCCGTTCCTGTTCGAGGGCGAGGTGGACGGCCGCCTCGCCGCCAAGGAGCGCGTGGTCGGCATCGAGTCGGGCGGGGAGGCGGTGGCGGTGCTGACGTCCGCCCTGGCCGAGGAGCGCGTGGTCGAGGTGGAGCTCGGAGGCGAGGCGGTGACGGTGTGGTGGAAGCCGGGGACGGCCTCGGCGCTCGAAGGCCGCAGCGTCGCCGCCGGCCGCGACGTCGGCGCCACCGGTGTCTTCCGCTCGGTCCTCGACGGGAAGAAGCTGGCCTTCACCGCCGACGGTGACCGGTTCGTCGACGACGCGACCAACAGCAGCTGGGACATCTTCGGGAGGGCCACGAGCGGCCCGCTCGAGGGCAAGCGGCTCGAACCCGTCCCCCACGTCGACACCTTCTGGTTCGCCTGGGCCGCCTATCTCCCCGACACGTCCCTGGAGCCCTGACCGATCGTCGATCCCGGAATGCGCCCCGCTCGGTGGGGGGTTTCCCGGACGTGGCCGGACGCCGGCACCGGAGGATGACCAGGGACGCGGCGTCGTCGGTGTCGCCGTGACCGGCGACTCCGTGTCCTACGTCGCTGCCTTCGGCGGCGGCGTGGTGTCGTTCCTTTCGCCGTGCGTCCTGCCCCTCGTGCCCGCCTACCTGTCCATCGTGGCCGGGCTCGACGTCACCGCACCCCGAGGCGGCGGCCGCCAGCACCTGGCCAGGGTGGCACGGGACACCGGCCTGTTCATCCTCGGCTTCGGCGCCGTGTTCGTCCTCCTCGGCCTGTCCGCCACCTCGATCGGCCGGGCCCTGTTCCGCAACCAGGTGGCGTTGACGCGCATCTCCGGCCTCCTCGTGCTGGTGATGGCCCTGTTCATCCTCGGCTCGTTGCTGCTGCGGGCGCCCTGGCTGTACCAGGAGAGGAGGTTCCACCCCGACCTCTCCCGGTACGGCCCCCTGGCGGCACCGGTGGCGGGCGTCGCCTTCGGCTTCGGCTGGACACCGTGCATCGGGCCCGTGCTGACCTCGATCCTCGCCCTGGCCGCCTCCCGCGGCGACGTGGGCGAGGGGGGCGGCCCTGCTCGCGGTGTACTCCGCCGGGCTCGGGGTGCCGTTCCTCGTCACCGGACTGGCGTTCAGCCGGGTCGCCGGCGCACTGGCCCTCGTGAAGCGCCACTTCACGGCCGTGACGGTGGCGTCGGCCATCTCGCTCGCGTTCTTCGGAGCGCTGCTCGTACTCGACAAGCTGGTGTGGATGACCGCCCGGCTCCAAGAGGCGCTCGATGCCGTGGGGTTGGGTCGCCTGGTCGAGCTGGGGTGACGCCGTCCCTCCGCTCCACCGCCGGGCCCGGAGCGGAAGCATCAGCGGCATCGGCGGGTTTCCTCCCCATGGCGAAGAGGGAATCGGCGCAACCACGGGCCAGGCAGGCCCAGCGGGCCCGGGCGGCGCGGGTGGCGCCGCGTCGCCATCGCCTCGAGTGGTGGGGCGTCGTCGCCGCCGGCGTCGCCATCGTGGTCGGGCTCGGCTTGGTGGCGGTGGGCGGGCAGGGCGAGGACGGTGCGACCGACCCCGCCGCGTTCGACCTCCCGGCGCTGGGCGGAGAGGGTCGCGTCCGCCTCGCCGACTTCCGCGGCACGCCGGTCGTCGTGAACTTCTTCGCGTCGTGGTGCACGGCGTGCGACTTCGAGCTGCCCGGGTTCACCGCCGCCGCCGACGCGTTGCGCGGCAAGGTGGCGTTCGTCGGCGTGAACGCCCTCGAGACCGGCGACTGGCGCCCGATGGCGGAGCGCCACCAGCTCGAGCAGCACGGCTTCGTGCTGGCGCGCGACACCGGCGGCCGCCAGGGGAGCGGCCTGCACGCCGCCCTCGGCGGCCGCGGCATGCCGATCACCGGGTTCTACGACGCCGACGGCGCGCTCCTGGAGGTCGCCGGCGGCGCCCTGCCCGAGGACGCGCTGCGGGAACGGCTCCGAGAGCTGTACGGAGTCGAGGTTTGACGTGCCCGACGGCCTGTTGTCGCCCGACGCGGCAGTGGGGCGACGCGGTCGATGCGCCGGTGAGACGACCCTTCCGCCGCCCTCCGGTGCCCTCGGGGCGGCAACCGCGTGCCGCGAGCACGCCGCGAAGGCGGCAACCCAAGCCGTGCAGCGCCCGGTGCGCCAGCCCCGGCTGTCGGGAATGGCGAACCGACAGCCGGGGATTGGCGCGGGCCGGCAGGGCAGCCGGCCCCTTCTGCCGTGGTCACACGGGCAGATCTCATGCCGGCGAACGCGCCGCAGCCGCCCGTCGCCGGGAGACGCGTGATTCGCCCACGGCCGGGAAACCCGCGCCGGGTCGCCGCCTATTCCCGTGACTTCGGACCGATGCCAATACCCGGACCCGGCTGTGGTCGCCGGCCGGAGGGCGTCACGCCGCGCAGCACGACAGCTTCTTCACGTCCCCCTTGAACGACTGGGCCACCAGCTTGAGGGCCTCGCTCATCGTCAGGTACGGAGCCCACGTGCCGGCCACCTCTTCGACGGTGAGGCCGAACTTGATGGCGTAGGTGGCGGCCAGCATGACGTCCCCCGCTCCCTCGGCGACCGCGTGCACGCCCAGCACCTTCCTCGTGACGGCGTCGGCCACCAGCTTGATCGCCCCGCGGGTGTCCCGGTTGGCGAGCGCCCGGGGCACGTCGGCCAGCTCGAGGGTCCTCGACTCGACCTGGTGGCCGGCGGCCACGGCGCCGGCCTCGGTCATGCCCGCGCTGGCCAGGGTGGGATCGGTGAAGATCACCGAGGGCAACCCGACGTAGTCCATGCGCCGGTGGGCGCCGCTCAGGGCGTTGTCGGCGGCCACGGTGCCCTGGGCGGCCGCCACGTAGACGTACTGCGGGCCACCGGTCACGTCGCCGGCGGCGAAGATCGCCGGGTTGGACGTGCGCAGCTCGTCGTCGACGGCGACGAAGCCGTCGGCGTCCAGCTCGACGCCGGCCGCGTCCAGGCCCAGGTCGGTCACCCGCGGGGTGCGCCCCACGGCCACCAGGACGGCGTCGCCCACGCGCCGGGCGCCGTCGCCGGTCGTCACCGTCACCTCGGCCCCGTCCCCCTCGACGGCCACTGCCCGCTGCGGCACCACCTCGATGCCCTCGTCGGCGAAGACCCGCTCCATCCGAGCCGCCAGCTCGGGCTCCGCCCTGGGGGCCAGGCGCCCCACCAAGCTGACACGGGACCCGAGGCGGGCGAACAGCTGGCTCTGCTCCATGCCCACGAACCCGCCGCCGACCGTGACCAGCCGGCCCGGGACCTGGCCCATCTCCATGGCCGTGGTCGAGGTCAGGTACCCCGCTTCGACCAGCCCCGGGAGGTGGGGGACCTTCGGCTCCGCACCGGTGGCCACCAGGTGGGCGCCCGCCCGCACAGGCCGTCCGTCGACCTCCAGGGTGGCGCCGTCCACGAACCGGGCGTGGCCGGAGAGGATCTCGAACCCGTAGGCATCGGCCACCTCCACGTACTTGCCCTGGCGCAGCCGGGCCACCAGCTCGTCCTTGTGGGCCACCAGCCCGGCCAGGTCCACCGCTCCCGCTCGGGTCTCGATCCCGGCGAAGGGATGCGACGCAGCGGTGTGGAAGGCGTCGGCCGCCGCCAGCAGGGTCTTGGACGGCACGCACCCCACGTTCACGCACGTTCCCCCGACGGTTCCCCGCTCGATCACCACCGCCCGGGCGCCGAGGCCGGTGGCCCGGATGGCGGCGGCGAAGGCGGCTCCGCCGGAGCCGATCACCGCCAGGTCGTAGTCGGCTCCCGGCATCAGCTGGTCTCTCCTTCCACGGCGCCGTCGATGCGACGGCAGCAGGCGATCTGGGCTTCGTTGTCGTCGAGGAAGCGCCGAGCCTGCGCCAGCAGCGAGCGGACACGGCGGTCGGCGATCCGGTACAGCGCGCGCCGGCCCTCCGCTCGTCGCTGAACGAACCCGCACCACACCAGGCAGGCCAGGTGCTCGGAGACGCGGGGCTGGCCCACGCCCAGGCGCCTCACGATCTCGGCCTGGTGCAGCTCCCCGTGCTCGAGGAGCAACTCGAGCACCCGCAGGCGGGTGGCGTCGCCCATGGCCCGGAACAGGCGAGCCAGCAGCTCGGCGTCGGCGAGAACGCCGGCGTCGTGCTCGACGATGCCAGGACGACCGGCCCGGGCGCGTCCTCCATCCATCCGGAAAACCGTATCATACGGATGACCGGATCGGATGCCCTGCGCACTAGGGTGGTGTCCACCCTCGCCCGTCGGTGGCCTCGTCGCGGATGCGCCGGGCTACGGGCGCCCAGTCGGCCCTGACCGACGAGTCGCCCGCCATGCCCGGCACCCGGCGGGGCCTCGGCCACCAGCTTGGCTGCCCGGACCGCCATCTTCGACGGCACGCAGCCCCAGTAGGGACACTCGCCGCCCACCAGCTGGCGCTCGATCCCGATCACGTCCAGGCCCGCCAGCGCCAAGCGGCCGGCGACCTCCTCCCCCCCGGGCCCCATGCCGATGACGACCGCGTCTGCTCGTTCGCTCATGGCTGGGGAGCCCGCTCCGCCGGCTCCGGCCTTCCCGGCGGCCGGCAATGCGCCGTGGACCTGCAACGTCGACGAAATCCCGAGCATTGCCATGCTTCTCCAGGTGCGCTCGATCCCCGCCGTGGTGGCCTTCGGCGTGGACGGCAGCGAGGTGGACCGCCTGGTCGGCGTGCCGTCCCGCGCCCGCTTCGACGCCTTCGTGTCCGAACTGGCGGCCGGCGGCGTCGACGGCGGCTGACGCCGCCGTCGAGGCCGGTCGCTCGGACGGCGAGAACGGTCGTCCGACGATGCCCCGGCC
>JBOGHR010000268.1:0-1868 GCA_050744905.1 Acidimicrobiales bacterium | reverse complement strand
CACTCGCTCCCCACCGGGGACGCCACCGGGGCGAGGCGGCGGCCGGCCACCCCGGCCCGCCAGGCGGGCACGGTCAGCGCGGCGATGGCGAGGGCGGCCACCGGGTTGAACCCGGGCGGGCGCAGGGGGCTGGCCGCCCAGCGCAGGGTGGCGTCGTCCGACAGCGCCAGCGCGGCGAGCCCCAGGGGCGCCACCAGGGAGGCGGCGGCGACCGCCCGGTCCCGGCCGACCATGCGCCGCGGCCGGTAGCGGGGACGGGCCGAGTGCCGTGACGCGGCCACCACGGCGGCCACCAGGGCGGCCACCCCCACCGTCCCGAGTCCGAGCGCCACGCCCCGGGACCGGCCCACCAGCGCCACGAAGGCGCCGCCCAGGGCGGCCAGGGCGGCCAGGGCGCACCACCCGGCGGCCCGGTCGGCGGTGGTCGGCGGAGCAGAGGCGAAGCCGCGGGCGTCCATCGACTCGGCCAGCAGCAGCGCCCGCTCGAGGGCGGTCTCCATGACCGGCACCACCAGGCGCAGCAGCCGGCCCCGGCGCACCACCCGCCCGCCGGTGCGCGCCCGGTCCGCCTCCCGGACCCGCGCCACGGTGGCCACCGCGGCGGGCACGAAGGCGACGGACACGGTGAGGATCAGCCCCGGCTCGTAGAACGCCCGGGGCGCCGACTGCACCAGCTCGTGGTGCGACACCACGGCGTTGAAGGCCCCGAACACGGCCATGACGCCGACGATGGCGAACCCCTCGGCGGCCGACTGGAGGACCACCGCGACCTCGACCGGCCCGCCCACCTCGAACCCGCCCAGCACCGCCGGGAGGGTGGCCGACGGGGTGGTGAACAGCGCGTCGCCGCCGGCGTG
Source organism: Acidimicrobiales bacterium (assembly GCA_050744905.1). Classification (GTDB taxonomy): domain Bacteria; phylum Actinomycetota; class Acidimicrobiia; order Acidimicrobiales; genus DATLFN01. The sequence continues at coordinate 1,011 of JBOGHR010000268.1, read as the reverse complement.
GGTGGTGGCGGCGGTGAGGACGACCCGGACGGCGGCGAACGCCAGGCCCACCCCCAGCAGGACCGGGAACGCCCGGGCCAGCGGCGTGTCGTCGCCGTGCACCGACACCACCACGAACGCCACGCCCACCACCAGGGCGACGTACACCGGGCTGGTCGCCAGCTCGACGCTGGCCGCCGCCGCCACCGCCCACACCAGCCAGGCCACGGCGTGGAACGGCGGCGCAGGGGCGGGCACGGTCGCCATTGTGGACGGCGGGCGGGCGTGGGCGTAATCTCCCGCCCGGCAGAGGTCGCCGCCGGCCCGGACGTCGGCGGTGGTCCCGCCCCTCGGGGCGGGACGGGGGAAGTCGGTGCGAGACCGACGCTGACCCGCAACTGTGACCGGTCCCTCCGGGGCCCGGGAGCCAGGACGCCCGCCGCTGCACGCCGGCTCCACCGGCGTTCCGTCACCAGGCCCGGCCCTCGTGGAGAGGGGCCGACGGAGGCACCACCCATGTCCCGCCGCACCGCCCCCCGCACCTTCTTCGCCGCGCTCGCGCTCGCCCTGCTGCCCCTGGCGCCGGCCGGCGGGGCAGCCGCCCCGCCCGCCTTCGACGTCGGTGCCGCCGTGTCGTTCCTGGGCGCCAACCAGCAGCCCGACGGCGGGTTCGAGACGGCCGGGTTTCCCGGCTTCGAGACGCCCGACGCCGTCCTCGCCATCGCCGAGTCCGCCCAGACCGGCCCGTCGTGGAGCGCGAGCGCCGCCCGGGAGGCGGTCGCCGCCCGGGTGAGGGAGGGCCGCACGCCGCTCGACTACCTCGACGACCTGGCCGAGACCACGACCTCGCCCGGCCAGGCCGCCAAGCTCGTCGTCCTGGTCGCCGCCCCGCTGGGCTACGACCCGGCCGCCTTCGACCCCCAGGGCGACGGCGCCGCCGACCTGGTGGCCCGCATGGACGCGGGCGCGAACGCCGACGGCTCGTTCGGCCCGCCGGCCGCCTTCAACGCCACCCTCTACGCCGCCCTGGCC
>JBOGHR010000267.1:0-7449 GCA_050744905.1 Acidimicrobiales bacterium | reverse complement strand
CCATTGCCCTGTCCCGGATCCGGGAACGGGCGCACAGCGAGAGCCCTGCCAGCGCGCCGAGGCCGGCGGCGAAGCCGAGGCCGCCGCGACGGTCCCGTCCCGGCGCAACTCCTTCGTGCGCCTCTGCCACCCGGTGACGCTATCGGGGTGGGTCAGCCCCTGGTGCGGGGGTATCACTGCCTCCCTGCGGCACCAACGGCGGCGCCCGCACCTGTGTGCCGACCATGCGGCTCGGCTGAGCGCCGCCGCCACTCTCGCAGCGCCCGACATCGGCACCGATGCCGCGCACGGCAACATTCAGGTCGAGCGCTGGGTTGAACGTTCGGTCCTTGTCAGCGGCGGCGCTTCCAGCCCGGCTGCGTCATCGTGACGGGACCCCCGACCGCACCCTTCGCCGTGTTCCGGCGCAGCATGTCGTCCAGGGTGTTCCTCTGGCGGGTGATGGCGGTCCAGCCGGTGGGCGAGAAGGTTCCCTCGTTGAAGACGTGCTCCGACAGCAGCGGGTTGGTCAGCGCCTGGGAGAAGGCGTCCACGGCCACCATGCCCCGGAGTAGCGCCGGCAACGGGGTGTTCTTACCGGGGTGCTCGGCGAACAGACCGATGTAGAACTCCACATCGGCGGGGCTCTGGTAGGCCTTGCTCAGGAAGTCGACCACGCGGGCGTCGCTGGAGATGTCATTGAACGACTCAGGTCGCGACATGCCCATATGGGCGCGGTAGGCAGCGTACGGGGCGAGGCGGACCCGGCGGCCCTGTTCGATCGCCTGCCTCTCGATGGGCACGAGGGCGGCGGCGGTGTTGAACGGCCCGAGCCGGGCCGCCCGCTGGGCGCTTATCGAGACGAACGCGTCGGCCAGCCCGGCACTGAGCAGAGGCGCGTTGTTCAGGAGCATGTCGGGGACCTCGTAGGGCTTGTCCTCCCAGGTGATGCGGTCGGGGATCAGGGAGTGCCATCGGTAGAGGAGGCTGAACTCGGTGGTCATCCAGTTCGGCTTGTTCCACGGCGCCTTCCACGCCACCTGCGGAAAGGCCCTCAGGCGGTAGACCTCCGGGGAGATGTGGTTGATGTACTCCTCGACCACGATCTGAATGAACTCGACGATCAGCGTGTTCCTTGCCGTCTGGAACACCCGCTCGTCATCCCACCGCGGGTTCGCCGCCTCGATCTCCCGGGCCAGCCGGTTGTGCTCCCGGAGGAACAGGGTGTTGAGCATGGCGACGTGGGGCGTGGCGTTGGCCCGGTCCCCGCCGAAGGCGAAGATCCGGTCGAGCAGCGCTGGCGATTCCTCGGGGTGGAGACCCAGCGGCTCGTCGAGCTTCTCGAACTCGGCCTTCTTCTTGCCGTTCTGGTAGAGGAACGGAGCCCACTCCTCACCGTCGATCTCCTGCGACGTGAGTCGGCCCCGCTCGCCGGCGCTCTCGCTCCTGAGACGCAGAGCGTCGGTCTGCTCCACGTTGTTCCCGTAGAGCGGGCACACGTCGATCTGATGGTTCGAGGTGTTGCGCAGCCGGAGGTCCTCGGGCTCGCCGTCCCTCGGCATCCGGGTGCGGATGAACCCGTCGGTCAGGTACTGGGCGAAGGCGGGGAACAGCACGGTCGACTTTTCCGATGCCACCTGGTCGGCACCCGGTGGCCGGGCGAACAGGCCGGTGAGCTTTTCGGCTGTCGGTGTGGTCAGGGCCGCTGGTACCGCCGGCAGGTGGCGGGCGCTCCACGTCTGATCCGTCAGCGACGTCCACGACACGTAGTCGTGCGCCGTGCTCCACGGATGGGGACGAGTGCGGCACACGTTCACCAGCCGGTTGATGGCGATCGGGTTCACCCTGGTGGCCAGCCACGGCCACCGGTTTGCCAGCCCCCCGACGCGCGCGACCACAGCGTCCCTGGTGCCCATGGCGCCCCCTTTGCTCGGTTCTTCGGACGCCGTCACTGCGAACGATGCGACCGATTCGAGTGTACGTCGGGGTTCTCGGGGTTTCCAAGGTCCAGCACTGGATCAGAGTGGTCCCATCGCGCGACTGCTCGGCCGCGTCGGCGAAGTGCTGAGGTCAGGGCACGTGTGCGGGAGCCCTCGCAGTGGTGGCCCGCCGCCCAATGCCGGCAGCGACATCGCCCCGGCCGAGCTCGACGAGGCCGAGCTGGAGCGGGGGAAGGCGGTGGAGGAGGCCGACATCCCCACCGCGGCCGCCGTCCACGAACTGGCCCCGGGCGGCAGCGGAGCGCACTGGGGTGTGGTAGCGGGAGCTGGAGATCCTCCTGGTCGCCTACTCGGGCCTGCGCTGGGGCCGCCCAAGAACCGCCGGCGGCGCACCACCATGTACCCGGCCCGCACCCCGGCCGGCGTGGACCTGGCCGGGATGGTCGAGCGCCGCCTGGTCGAACTCGGTTCCGACGACGTGGTGTTCCCCTCATCCCGGTGGCACTGGGCCCGGTGCTCCAACTACCGCCGCAACGTCTTCGACCCGGTGGCCCAGGCGGCCGGGTGTCCCAAGTGGGCCGACGGGCGGCGGCAGTGGACGCTCCACTCCCTCCGCCACGTCTTCGCCACCTGGGCGCTGTCCCAGCCCGGGGCGAGGGTGGAGGACGTCTCCCGCCTCCTCAGCCACTCCACCGTGCGGTCACCCAGGACCGCGTGCTGGCGTCGCGGCCGAGTGCCAGCCGGACGGCGCACGTGGGTGAACCTCGGGACGTCGGGCAAGCCCGCCCTACGATGTAGGGCCGGTCCGCGATTTTCCCCCCAGATTTCCCCCACGGACCCGCTGGAGAGGGGCGTTTCCCCCCGTTTTCCCCCTCGATCGGCGCACGCAACGACACACCACGACACGATGAAGGGAGGGAGACGGAGACGCGAAGGTGCTGGTCAGGGGCACCAACGGGTTGGGAAACAAGGTCACGGGGACGTAGCTCAGTTTGGCTAGAGCACCTGCTTTGCAAGCAGGGGGTCGTGGGTTCGAGTCCCATCGTCTCCACCACGAAAGCCGAGGTCAGAGCGTTGCGAGGTCGGCAGCTCATGACCGGCGAACGGTCGGCGTGACCTCCACGTGACCTAAGCGTGACCCAAGGATCGGCGCCGTCCAGCGCCGATCACCACGGATGAGCACGCTGCGTCGCGTGCTGATGCGGGGGGCCGAACGGAGCGTCAAGCGGGCATGATCGCCCGGCGGACGAGCGCCTTGTAGTCCTCGATCGCTCCCGGCAGCACGCACAGATGGACGACCGGACCTGTCGACGATGTCGACGACCTCGGCGACGGCGGGCGCGTCCGGATCACCGGCCACGACGATCGCGCCCGGCTCCATCAGCGACGGGTCGCGAGCATCGCGAAGGAACGTCCAGACGTAGCCGGTCTCGTCCTCGTCCATGAGATCGCAAGCGATGTCGACGCTGATCATCAACGATTCCTCCAGCATTCGATAGTAACGAGGCTCGGCGACCGGCGACCTCATACGATGGAGGTGTGAGCGCGATCGAGCCGAAGCCCGAGAAGGAGCTTGTCGTGGCCGATGACGGGAGCATCCCGGCGGAGCAGCTCGCGCGCCTCGGGCTCCGTCCCGGCGCTCACCTGCGCGTCGTCGAAACGACCGCCGAGGAGGGCGACTCGGTCGACCTCGAGGGCTCGCTGCTGGACTTCCCCGATCTCAGCTGGGAGGACTTCGAGCGAGGGAGCGAGCTGGCGCGCCGCGATCTCGGCGCGTGAGGGTCGTCGCCGACTCGCACGCAATCGTCTGGTTCACGCAGCGGTCGACGCAGCTGTCCGACCGCGCCGCCGGCGCGTTGCGGGATGCCGCACGCGGTGAGGGCATCACGGTGTCGGTGGCCACCTTCGTCGATCTCTGGTACGTCACCCAGACGACTCAGGCCGGTCACCAGCGGAGATCTCGCTCGGCTGCGCGCCGTGATCGAGAGGTCAAGACGCGTCGATGTCCACGCGCTCGACCTCGCCGTCGCCGACGCGTACACCGCCATCCCTCGGTCCGTGTTGAGCGATCCGTGGGATCGGTTCATCGTCGCGACGGCGCCGGTCCTGTCGGTACCGTTGGTGACGCGCGACAGCGCGATCCGCGAGGCGGATCTTGTCGAGACGATCTGGTAGCAGGCAGCGCTACTCGCCTGCGCCGTCCCCGAACCGGTCACGTTGCTGCCCGAATCGCCCGCGCGCGTCGCCGCATCGAGGATGCGGTCGATCCCGTCGGCGATCGCCTCGTCGCGCTCGGCCGTGGCGTGCTGGTAGCGGAGCGCGGCTCGCGGGCTGGCATGGCCGAGCCGGTGCATCAGCTCCTTGGTGCTCGCCCCGGTGGCAGCCGCCATGGTGCCGGCGACGTGGCGGAGGTGGTGCAGCCGGACGCCCTCGAGTCCGAGGGCGCCGCTCGCTCGCGTCCAGTCTCGCTGCCACACCACCAGCCGAAGCGGCCCGCCGCGCGCGCCGGCGAACAGCGGTGCGCCCACCGTCGGCCGGATCCGGCCGGCCACCGACAGCGGCTCCGCTCCGATCACCCAGTTCGGGGTGGCACCGGCGCGACGACCCGGCAATCAATCGGTCACTCAAAGACTCGCTGCAAGCGCCCTCCCGATGTCGCCAAGCAACAGCAGTGCCCGGCGGGCGGCACCGGCCCCCCGCCGGCGGTCCGCCTCTCGATCAACGGACCTACGTTCCACGCCGGCGCGCCCACGATTGTCGTGCACCGGCGTGAGCCGACGATTGGTGATGAGCAGTCCGATTCGGCCGACGCCGACCTCGAGCCGCTCCGCTGCGTCGAACTGGCTGACCCAGTCCTCCTCGGTGACGACCTCAACCGAGCGTCCAAGCGCACCTGGGTAACCCCTGTCCTGGCGCTCGAGGGCGTGGGGGATGGAGGGCACGGAACCCTGATGGAGCCGGGGGCCTACCCGGTGGCCGGCGTCCGCCCCTGGCGCCGCACGCGGTGGAGCCGGCGGCGGGCGGCGTCGGCCCAGCGGGGCGACACCGCCGGGTGGGCGGCGACCCGGGCCAGCAGCTCGGTGTCGTCGCTGCGGTGGGCCTGGGCCAGCTCGGACACGGTGAGCGGCGGCTGGGGGCGGACCACGACCTCCACCGCGTCGCCGGCGGCGACGGTGCCCTCCTCCACGATGCGGAGGTAGGTGCCGTAGCGGCCGACCACGTCGAACAGCTCGACGAAGTCGGCGGTGCCCATCCGCATGCCGAGCTTGAAGCACGGCGAGCGGGGCTCGCTGACCTCCAGGACGCAGCTGCCCACCCGCCAGCGCTCGCCCACCTCGGCGTGGCGCAGGTCGTAGCCGTCGACGGTCAGGTTCTCGCCGAAGGTGCCGGGGCCCAGCTCCACGCCCAACTGCTCGGACCACCACCGGTAGTCGCCGGCGCTGTAGGCGTACACCGCCTTGTGCGTCCCGCCGTGCACCCGGCGGTCGGCCTGGTCGTCGCCGGCCAGGTTCACGCCGTGCACCTCGACGGGACCGCCCGCCGGCTCCTTCCAGATGGCCGAGCGCACCCGCCGGCCCTGCCACTCGACGGTGCGGGGCGCGCCCACGTTGACCGACACCAGCGTGGCGACCACCTCGCCCGGGGCACCGCTCGCCATCGTCCTCACGCTAGGTCGCCGGGCGCCGCACCCGGCGGGCACCGTCGCCGCCGGCGGTCAGGCGGGACGGACGCGAGCGCGGCCCCGGCGGACCAGGACGGCGCCGGCGGCGATGGAGCCGAGCCCGAGGGCGACCAGCCCGGCGATGTCGGCGCCGGTGACGGGCAGCGGCTGTCCCCCGCGCGAGACCGACTCGCCCCGCACCTCGGTGGGCACCTCCCGGCCAAGGCTCTCGCCCAACACCTCGGTCGGCACCTCCCGGCCCAGGCTCTCGCCCTGGACCTGGGGCGGTGGCCCGCCGGGGTAGTCGGGGGCGGTCTGGGCCCCCGCCGTGCCGGGCAGGCAGAGGGCGACGACGACGCCTCCGACTGCGACCAACCGTGCGACCCACGTCCTGGCGACCATGGCTCCCTACCCCCTCCGGAACGTCCTGCTGGAAACTGTACCGCTTGCGCGACGTGGTCCCGGTCGGGCACCTTGCCGGCCGACCACCGGGTTCACCGACACGCGCCGGCTGCCCGGTGATGGGTCGCCGGCGCCGGCGGTGATACCAGGCCCGGGACGAGGCGGCCGTCGATCACCACCGGACGTCGCGGCGGGGACCGCTGTCCCACGACCCGCCTGCCGCCGTCCACCCGACCGGGGGCACCCGGGCCGACGGCTCGACGGTGATGCGCCGCAGGCCGCCGGGGAGGCGGAAGCGCACCACGGCGGTGACGGTGGCGTCCCGCTCGACCTGCACCGGCCAGGCCACGACGGTGGTGGGCCCGTCGGGCCCGGCGGCGGCCAGCGGCGGATCTCCCTCCACCTCCACGCCGGTGACCGGCCCGGGGAGGTTCACGCTGATCAGCCCGTGGTAGACGCCGGGGCCGACGCCGGGGAGGGCGCGGTGGTTGCCGCCGGCGACGTAGGGGCTCTCGCCCTCGGGGGTGGCGTTGCGCAGGGTCAGGCGCAGCTCGGCGGCGGCGCCCGCCGGCCCCCCGCCGGGCTCCACGTCCAGCGCGGCGTCCACGTCGAGGAAGACGTCGAGCTTGTTGCCGGCCCGGTTGAGGACCGACACCGCCAGCGAGCGCTCGGTCAGCCCGCCCGTCACGCCCGCCGCCTCCCACACCTCCTGGCCCGCCCGGTCCCGGGACCACGCCATCAGGTGGCGCCCGCCCGCCATGTCGCCGAAGGCGGCGGCCAGCGCGGCGACGTTGCCCTCCCGCTCCTGGACGGCGCTCAGCGTCGCCGCCGCGATCAGGCCCTGCAACTCCCGGCGCGCCGCCTCCGCCTCCTCGCCCCCCTCCTCCAGGCCGGCGTACTGGTCGTGGAGGAGCAGGGACCGCACGTTGTCGGCCGACACCGTCATCCCGGCGGCCGACACCGGGCCGGTCGACGACAGCAGCCCCTCCAGGGCGACGGGGTCCACCACGATCACGCCGTCGACGCGCTCGCCCTGCCCGGTCTCCCACATGGCGGCGGCCAGCTCGGCGTTGGCCGGGAAGCGCGGGGAGGCGGCCAGGTTCCGCCACTCGGTGTTGGGGTTCATCCATCCCCATCGGGCGGCGAGGTCGGCGTCGGCGATCGGCGGCCCTGCTCCGGGCGGCAGGGCGAGGTCGAGCGCGGGCCGGAAGCCGCCGAGCGACATGGTGCCGTCGGCGAAGGAGATCACGCCCATGGTGAGGAACATGCCCGAGCCGGCCCGCATCTCGGCGTTGTTGGCGCCCACCACGAGGTACCGCTCCGGACCGGCGAGGAGCTCGGCCAGCCCGCCCGCCACCTCGGCGCCCCGGCCCATGGCGTCGCGCACCTCGGCCAGCCTCCGGGCCAGCTCGGCCCGGCGATCGGCCAGCGGCTCGACGAGGGCCCGGCTCGGCCCCAGGTCGACCT
>JBOGHR010000266.1:0-3166 GCA_050744905.1 Acidimicrobiales bacterium | reverse complement strand
GCGTCCGGGAGCCGGCCGCGCTGTCCCCCGCCGCCGACCGGTGGCGGGCCCGAGGCGCCGCCGTGCTGTACCTGCTGCGCCGGGACGAGGTCGTCGGGGCGCTGGCGCTCGAGGACCAGGTGCGCCCCGAGGCCAAGGAGGCCGTCGCCGCCCTCAAGGCCATGGGCCGGCGGGTCGTCATGATCACCGGCGACGCCCGCCAGGTGGCCGAGGCGGTGGGACGGGACCTCGACCTGGACGAGGTGATGGCCGAGGTCCTGCCCGAGGACAAGGACGCCAAGGTGGCCGAGCTGCAGGCCCGGGGCCTGTCGGTGGCCATGGTCGGCGACGGGGTCAACGACGCCCCCGCCCTCGCCCGGGCCGACGTCGGGCTGGCCATCGGCGCCGGCACCGACGTCGCCATCGAGTCCGCCGGCGTGGTCCTCGCCTCCAGCGACCCCCGGGCCGTGGTGTCGGTCATCCACCTGTCGGCGGCCAGCTACCGCAAGATGGTCCAGAACCTCGGGTGGGCGGCCGGCTACAACGTGGTGGCCATCCCCCTCGCCGCCGGCGTGCTGGCCTGGGCCGGCGTCACCCTGGCCCCGGCGGTGGGCGCCGTGCTGATGAGCGCCTCGACCATCGTCGTCGCCCTCAACGCCCAGCTTCTGCGCCGGGTCGACCTCGCCCACCGCGACCACTCGCCTTCCGACTAGCGAGGCCCCGCCGCGCTCACCTGACGCCAGGCCGTCCCCCGTTGCGACAGCCGGAACGAGCGCGGCACGGGTCGGCGTTCGGGCAGTATTCCCCCATGCCGACACTCGCGGTCCTCGATCACGGCCGATCCATCTCGATCTCCTTCGACGACCTCCTGAAGTACCACGGGAGGAGCTCGATCGCCGGCGTCGCCCACGCCTTCAAGGCCATGGAGCGGGCCTTCCCGCTGCTGTCCCCCGATCGACCGCCCGAGCGCTACGACGTCTCCGTCGACAGCGGCTTCCCCGGCGGCGGGGCGCGGGACGCCTTCGAGATGGTCACCCGGGCCGTCACCGGGGACCGCTACCGGGTGGCGCCCGAGCTCGCCGGCGACGAGGTGCCCGAGGCCCCCGGAGGCCGCTTCTTCTTCCGTCTCGGCTACCGGGGGACGGTCGTCGACCTGGCCCTGCGCGACGGCCTCGTACCGGAGGGCTTCCTCCAGCTCGCCTGCCGTGACTCCCCGACGCCGGCCCAGGCCGACCGCGCCGCCCAGCTCAAGCAGGAGATGGCCGACCGTCTCCTGAGCCTGCCCCCGGAGGAGGTCTACGACGCCCGCTTGACGGCGTCGCCGCCGTGACCGGCGGCCTGGGCGGTCGGGAGGCAGGCCGGCAGTGGTCCGAGACGGCGTCATGCCGCATCACGACGAGGGCCCGGGAGCTCGGCCCGACGGTGAGCGCGGTCCGGCCACCGCTTCGCGGAGGCAGGGATCGCCGCACGGGTGGCCGGCGGCGTTGGGCTGGGTGGTGGTCGCGACCCTGGCCGAGGTGCGCACCGTGACCAGGGCGACCAGGCCGCCGGCGACGGCCAGGCCGGCGCCGACCACCATGGCGTCGTCGACGGCGGCGTCGAGCCTCCCGGGCGAGCCCGCCGTGTCGAGGCCGACGACCAGGGGGAGGACGGAGACGGCGAGCAGCCCCGCGGTGCGGGCGACGGCGTTGTTCACGCCGGACGCGGCGCCGAGGTGCTCGTCGTCCGCCGACGCCATGATGGTTGCGGTCAGCGGCGCCACCGTGCCGGCGAGACCCAGCCCGAACACCAGCGCGCCGGGGAGCACCGCACCCGCGTAGGTGGCACCCACGTCGACCCGTGTCCACAGGAGCAGGCCGGTCGCCATGATCACCGGGCCCACCGTCATCGGCAGGCGCGGCCCGATCCGCTGGGCCAGCGCACCGGCGCGTGCAGACAGGCCCACCATCAAGACGGTGACCGGCAACAGGGCCGACCCGGCCTCGAGCGCCGAGTAGCCCAGCGCCACCTGGAGCTGGAGCACCAGCAGGAAGAAGGCGCCGCTCAACGCGGCGTACACGGCGAGGGTGGTGAGGTTGGCGCCGCTGAACTGCCGGCTGCGGAACAGGGCCAGCGGCAGCATCGGTGCGGGGCTGCGCGACTCGACGACCAGGAAGGCGACGAGGACGAACAGGCCCACCACGCCGGCCCCCACCTGCGCTTCGATGAGCGCGTAGGTCGACAGGCCCAGCCCGGCCGAGGCCATGAGGGCGCCGGGCACGTCGAGGTGGCGGGCGTCGGCCCCCCTGGACTCGGGCACGTGGCGAGCCGCCACCACGACCGCGGCGGCGAGGGGCACGTTGATCAGGAAGGCGACTCGCCACGACAGGGTGACGATGAGGTAGCCACCGACGAAGGGGCCGACGGCACCGGCCACCCCGCTCAGCCCCGACCATGCGCCCACGGCGCGAGCGCGGTCGGCGGGGTGGAAGGCGGCGGACAGGATGGCGAGGCTGGCCGGCACCAGGAGGGCGGCGGCCATGCCCTGGAGCCCCCGCGCCGCGATGAGCACCCCCACGCCGGGCGCCAGGCCGCACACCGCCGACGCTCCGGTGAACCCGGACAGGCCGAGGAGGAAGACCCGCCGGCGGCCGAAGCGGTCCCCGAGCGAGCCGCCCAGCAGGACCAGGGCGCTCAGGGTGACCAGGTAGGCGTTCAGGACCCACTGGAGGTCGGCCAGGGAGCCGTCGAGGTCCTCGGCGATGGCGGGCAGCGCCACGGTCACGACGGTGGCGTCGAGGAAGGCGACACCCGACCCGAGCACCGTCGCCAGGAGGACCCAGCGGGCGGCGGCCGAGCCCATGCGCATCGGGTCCAGCCTACGGGTGACGCCTTCGGGCTCCTTTGCGCCGATGGTACGGCCGCCGCCCGTCGCTCCCTCGACATCCGCACCTCCCCCGCGCCCCGGCGCGGCGGAGCGCTCAGTCGTCGCCCACCCGGTCGGCACCGGCGCCGTCGTCATCGCCGGTGTCGTCGTCAGCCTTGCTGCCCACGACGGTGAGCCCCTCGTCGAGCTGGACGTCGACCTGGCTGCCGTCGTCCAGGGTGACCTCGACCTCGTAGTAGCTGTCCTCGTCGCCGACCTCGGTCTCGGTCACCCGGCCCCCTCCCGTGTGGGCCAGGGCGGCCGCCACGGCCCGCTCTCGGG
>JBOGHR010000265.1:0-2228 GCA_050744905.1 Acidimicrobiales bacterium | reverse complement strand
GTCGGGCACGGGGCGGCCGGTACCGGCCGCCCACCGGTCGTCGCGGGCGAGGCCCTCGGCGTCGCTGCGGTGCAGGACGGCCACGCGCATGGCGGGGGCGAGCCAGCGCTCGGGGGCGAGGGCGTACTCGGGGTGGACCGTGAGCCGGGGGGCGAGGACGAACCCCCGGTCCTCGGTGACCCGGCGGAGGCGGTCCACGGCCGGCCACGGGCGCTCGGGGTTGACGTGGTCGGGGGTGACGGGCGACACGCCCCCCCAGTCGTCGATCCCGGCGTCGAGCAGGGCCCCGAAGTCGTCGGCCAGGTTGGGCGGGGCCTGGACGTGGACCTCGGGGGGCAGCAGGAGGCGGGCCACGGCCACCGACCAGGCGTGGTCGGCGGGGTCGCAGGCGGGGGCCCGGTGCATGGCCGTGCCCGGCTTGGGCACGAAGTTCTGGACGATCACCTCCTGCACGTGGCCGTGGCGGCGGTGGGCGGCGGCGATGGCGACGAGGGCGGCCACCCGGTCCCGGCGGCGCTCCCCGACCCCGCACAGGATCCCCGTGGTGAAGGCGATGGCCAGCTCGCCGGCCGCCTCCAGGGTGGCCAGCCGGCGGTCGGCCGCCTTGTCGGGGGCCCCGGCGTGGCAGGCCAGCGGCGGGCCCAGCGACTCCAGCATCATCCCCTGGGAGGCGGAGACCTCGCGCACGCGGGCCAGCTCGCCGGGGAGCAGGGCGCCGGCGTTGGCGTGGGGGAGCAGGCCCGTCTCGTCCCGCACCAGGGCGCACATGGCGGCCAGGTAGTCGACGGTCGAGGCGTAGCCCCGCTCGGCCAGCCAGGCGGCCGCTGCCGGATAGCGCAGCTCGGGGCGCTCGCCCAGGGTGAACAGGGCCTCGGCGCACCCGGCGGCCGCCCCGGCCCCGGCCACGGCCAGCACCTGGTCGGGGTCGAGGTAGGGCGCGTCCACCCGGGCCGGAGCGGTGGCGAAGGTGCAGTAGCCGCAGCGGTCCCGGCACAGGCGGGTGAGGGGGATGAAGACCTTGGGCGACCAGGTGACCCGCCGGCCGTGGGCGGCGTCGCGGACCTCGCACGCCGCCGCCATCAGCTCGGGAAGGGGGGCGGCCAGCACGTCGAGCGCCATCGCCGACAACCTACGCCCCACCGAGCGCAAGCTACGCCGGGCCGTTCACCGCCGCCACCGCCAACCCCGTGCTCGTGGTCTCGAACCGCTTCGACCCGGCCACGTCGTACGCCGGAGCCGTGGTGGTGGACGGCCTCCTCCCCAATGCCTCGCTGCTCACCGTCGAGGGCTGGGGTCACGGCGTCATCGGGTCTTCCCGCTGCGCCGACCGGGTGATCGTCGACTACCTCGTCGACCAGGCGACGCCGGCACCGGGCGCCGTGTGCCAGCCCGACTTCGTGCCCTTCACCGAGCCGCCACCGGCTTGAGCCTCATCGGTCAGTTCGAGGGCGGGGCCGGGCCCCGTCCTGATGCCCTGGCCGTAAACCTTCGCCGCGTTCGCCGCCGCAACGTCCGTGGCCGCACTCGCCGCCGCAGGCGGCCTCTACGGCTGCGGACACCGGAGAAGGGACGGGGCGGAGGCGGCGCGAGCTTCGCTCGCCCGCCGGAGCACGATCAACTCGACCGAATGGAGTGAGCGGAGCGAACGAATGAGGTCGACGCACTAGCAGCCGCCGCCCTTGGACGGGCGGTCGGGGATGGACGGGTCGACGACCTCCAGGTGCACGTGGGGCCAGGCCGGGTCGGCGCCGCGGTGCTCGTCGACCTGGGACTCGAACGGCAGGGGGGTGGGTCGGGCGGCGATGACCGTCTCGCCGGCGACCACCCGCTGGCCCCGGCGCACGGCCAGGCCGTCGATGTGGAGGACCTTGACCTCCCACGCCGGGTGGGCGTCGGGAGCGATGACCACGAAGTCGTCGCGGTGGTGGCAGTACAGGACGTAGGTGCCGCCCCGCTTGACCGTCCCCGTGACCGGGGCCCGGATCTCCCCGGCCGGGTCGACGACGACGTCGGCCGCCCCCCGGGGCGCGGTGTCCCGGTCCCGGGTCTCCATGGTGACGGGCGCCACCGCCGTGGGCAGGGGGTCGAGCGGGCGGGCGCCGTCGTGGTTGGACTCGTGGAAGCCCACCCGCTCCACCCGGTTGGCGGGGTGGACCAGGGTGACCGGGCCCACGGTGGCGAAGGGCGACCATCCCGTCTCGGTCACGATCCGGGGCCCGGGACGGGGC
>JBOGHR010000264.1:0-2905 GCA_050744905.1 Acidimicrobiales bacterium | reverse complement strand
GCGCCGCCGCCCCCGGCCCGAGGCTTGGCCGGTCGGGCGGCGCAGCCCCCGGGGCCGGCTGGCCGTCGCCCTCGCCGGCATGCTGGCGATGTTCCTCCTGCTGTCGGCCCGGGTCGTGCAGGTCCAGGGCCTGGAGGCCGACCGCTACTCGGCGTTCGGCGAGTCCCAGCGGGTCCGCAGCGTGGCCCTGCCGGCCGAGCGGGGGTCGATCTTCGACCGCAACGGGCGGGACCTGGCGCTCTCCGTGCGCCAGTCCACCGTCACCGCCGACCCCCGCCTGGTGACCGACCCGCTGGCGGCTGCCGCCGCCCTGTCACCGGTGCTCGGCCTGGACCCGGTGGTGCTCCAGAAGCGGCTCACCCGGGAGTCGAGCTTCGTGTACCTGGCCCGCCGGGTCGACGACGCGGTGGCCGAGCAGGTCGAGGAGCTGGCCCTGCCCGGGGTGAGCCTGGTCGACGAGCCCGAGCGCTTCCGCCCGGCCGGCGACCTGGCCCTGCCCGTCATCGGCCGGGTGGGCACCGAGCACACCGGCCTGTCCGGCCTGGAGAGCCAGTACGAGCGGCGCCTGGCCGGCAAGCCGGGCCGGATGATCGTCGAGCGCGACCCCCGCGGCGGCGACATCCCCGGCGGCGTTCGCCGGTTCGACCCGTCGGCCCGGGGGGACGACCTGGTCCTGACCCTCGACCGGGCCCTCCAGTACGAGACCGAGCGGGCCCTGGCCGGCCGCATGGCGTCGTCCGGGGCCAAGGCGGGCACCGCCGTGGTCGTGCAGACCCGCACGGGCGAGGTCCTGGCGCTGGCAAACCTGGCCGCCGGCGACGACGGTGGGCCGCCCCGCCAGGCCGACAGGAACCTGGCCGTGACCGACGTGTTCGAGCCCGGCTCGGTGAACAAGGTCATCACCATCTCGGCCGCCCTGGAGGAGGGGGAGGTGCGCGCCCGGGACGTGCTCGAGGTGCCGCCGACCATCAAGGTCGCCGACCACGTCTTCAAGGAGCACGAGCCCCACCCCCTGGCGCGTTGGTCGATCACCGACATCATGGCCAACTCCTCCAACGTGGGGTCGATCATGGTGGGCCAGCGGCTGGGCAAGGACCGCATCGACCGCTACCTGCGGGCGTTCGGGTTCGGGCGCGAGACGGGCCTGGGGTTCCCCGGCGAGTCGGCCGGCATCCTCCTCGACCCCCGGAAGTGGTCGGGGACCTCGATCGGGACCGTCCCCATCGGGCAGGGCGTGGCCGTGACCGCTGTGCAGATGGCCGGCGCCTACAACGCGGTGGCCAACGGCGGCACCTGGGTGGCGCCCAGCCTGGTGCGGGCCACGGTGGACGCCGAGGGCCGCCGGCAGGCGGCCCCGCCCCGCCGCCGGGAGCAGGTCGTGTCGGCCCGCACGGCGCAGCAGGTGACGGCCATGCTCAGCGAGGTGGTCCGCATCGGCACCGGGACGCTGGCCGCCGTCGACGGCTACACGGTGGCGGGCAAGACGGGCACCGCCCGCAAGCCCAAGGAGGGCGCCCGGGGCTACGCCGAGGGCGCCTACGTCTCCAGCTTCGCCGGGTTCGTGCCCGCCGAGCGCCCCGAGCTGACCATCGTCGTCGTGCTCGACGAGCCGACGCCGATCTTCGGCGGGCTGGTGGCCGCGCCGGTGTTCTCGGAGATCGCCGGGTACGCCCTGCGCCAGTTCCAGGTGCCGCCGCCTCCGGCCGACGCCGCCCCTCCGGCCGCCGCCGAGGTGCCGAGGTCGACGCCCGAGTCGGCCGGCGAGGCGGCCCGGGACGGGGGGGCGGTGGCCGCGACCTCCACCACTACGCTGCCGCCGTCATCTCCTCCCACCCCGTGAGGACGCCACCCATGCGGCTCGACCGACTCCTCGGCGACCTCGAGGTCCTCGAGTGGCGGGGCGAGCCCGCCTCCGTCGAGGTCGCCTCGGTCGCCCACGACTCCCGGGCGGTCCGCCCCGGGGCGCTGTTCTGCTGCCTGCGGGGGGCGTCGTTCGACGGGCACGACTTCGCGCCGGCGGCGGTGGAGGCGGGAGCCGTCGCCCTGCTGTGCGAGCGGATCCTCCCCGTGGGCGTCGTGCAGGCGCGGGTGGCCGACGCCCGCCGGGCCATGGCCCCGGCCGCCGCCGCCGCCGCGGGCCACCCGTCGCGCCGCCTGTCGGTGGTCGGCATCACCGGCACCAACGGCAAGACGACCACGGCCGAGCTCCTGGCCGCCGTGCTGCGCGCCGACGGCCGGCCGACGGCGGTGATCGGCACGCTGACCGGTCCCCGGACCACGCCCGAGGCCCCCGACCTCCAGGCCGCCCTCGCCGCCCGGCTCGCCGCCGGCGCCCGGGCGGTGGCCCTGGAGGTGTCGTCCGACGCCCTCGTCCAGCACCGGGTCGACGCCACCCGGTTCGGGGCCGTCGCCTTCACCAACCTCAGCCCCGAGCACCTCAACACCCACGGCGACATGGAGTCCTACTTCGCGGCCAAGGCGTCGCTGTTCGACCCCGGTCGCGCCCGGCTCGGCGTGGTCAACGCCGACGACGCCTGGGGGCGGCGCCTGCTCGACGCCGCCCCCCTCCCCGCCATGGTCCCCTTCTCGCTGGCCGCCGCCGAGGGCCTGGCGCTGGGGCCGTTCGGCGCCCGCTTCGCCTGGGAGGGCCGGCGGGTGGCGATGCGGTTGGGCGGGCGGTTCAACGTCTCCAACGCGCTCTGCGCGGCGACCGTGGCCCGGGAGCTGGGCGTCCCCGCCGAGGCGGTGGCCGAGGGCCTGTCGTCGTTCGCCGGCGTCGCCGGGCGCTTCGAGCGGGTCGCGGCCGGCCAGCCCTTCGCCGTGGTCGTCGACTACGCCCACACCCCCGCCGCCCTGGAGCAGGTCCTGGAGGCGGGCCGGGCCGAGGCCGGCGAGGGGCGGGTGC
>JBOGHR010000263.1:0-1805 GCA_050744905.1 Acidimicrobiales bacterium | reverse complement strand
GCTACGTGCCCGGCGTCTCCAGCCCGGGCCCGCCCGGCTCCAGTGGCTCCCCGGCGCCGCCGCCGCCACCACCGACAGCTGCCGAGGTCATCCAGGCATCCAACCTGCCCCGCCTGCAGTTCGGCCTCAGCCCCAAGGGCAAGGACTGCTCGGTGGCGGGTGCCAGCGCCGGCCCGGCCAGACCGGCCCCGCCGTGCGCCGCCGGCGAGGCGCCCGGGCTTACCGGCCTGGAGACGCTGCTGTGGGTCGACCCCGCCCCCCCGGCGGAGGTCAGCGTCACCGTCAACATCCGGGGCTACTGGGTCACCAGCCGGGCCCACCCGGTGCGCTACCGCTGGCAGCTGCGCCAGGACGGCGACACCGAGTCGTCCCGCAACCCCAACCCGACCATCACCACCACCGGCGCCGGCACCCGCGACGCCCCCGCCGCCCGCTACCGGTGGGAGACCAAGGGCGACTACCGGGTCAGCCTGTCCGTCGTGTGGCAGGGCTCCTACACCTTCAGCGGCTTCGGGGTGGCCCCCCGCACGGAGTCGCTGGGTCCGGTCACCGGCCAGCCCCAGGTCATCGGCTACCACGTGGTCGAGGTGCGCTCCGTGCCCGCCGCGCCGACAGCGCCATGAGCTCGGCCGACGTCGCCTCCATGGCACCGGACCAACCCCTTCACCTCGACGAGGCCACCGCCTCGCTATCACTGTTCGCGCCCGGACGAGCCGGGTGGGCCCCTGCGCCCTTCTGCCGGGCGCAGCTCCTCGGCCCTTGGATGCGGTCGCGTTCCGCCGTCGCGGCTGATCCGGGGGCCGAGCCCCACACCGCTGTCACAGCCCCCTGCGAAAGTACGACCATGACCATGCTCTCGACCCTGGGCCCGGCGCCGGCGAGCTACCGCCTGCACAGCCGCCGCTGGATCGGCGCCATGCCCGCGCTGTTCGCCTGGGTGCTCACCCCGCTGCTCTTCGTGGGCATCATCCCGGCCCCGTTCAACGTCGCCCTCGCCGGGGTGATCATCGGGTTGTTCGTGGTCGCCGCCGTCTGCCTGCTGCGCCCCCCGCCCATGGTCCGCCTCGACGGCGAGGGCCTGGTCTTCGACGGCCGGCGGGCCAGTTGGGGTGAGTTGGTCGACGTCGAGCTGCGGGAGACCTTTCTCGGCCGCCGCCTCCAGGCCCGGCTGGGAGAGCGCAGGTGGCCGCGGCTGTTCCAGCCCTTCGTACCCGCGCCCCTGGGCAGCGTGGTGGCCGAGCTGCAGGCCCGCGCCGGCAAGGACGTGCTTCTGGTGGTTGCGCCCCCCACCCGGGCGGCCCGGGCCCGCCGGCCCCTGACCATCATCTTCGGCCTCGTCGTCCTGGTGGCGTTGGCCACCCTCGTTCCCGTCCCCGGGGCCAGCTTCGCCGGGCCCAGCGACGTCGTGGCTGTCGGCGGCCGCCTCAGCGGGGCACAGCCCCGCCCCGGGTCCATGCTGATCCTCGCCGTGAGCGAGGGGGCGGCGACGCCGCTGCGGCTCGTCCAGGCCGCCCTCGACAGCGCCGTCGACGTCAGCTGGCACAACCCGGGATCGGCCTGGAACGTCCTTCGCGACCCCGAGGGCGACCACCGACGGGTGCTGGCCGAGCGCTCCGCCGTGGCGGCCGCATCCGCCTGTGTCGGCCGTCCTGTGGCCACCACCGGGGGCGAGGTGACGGTGACCGCGTTCCGAGCGCTCGTGCCCGGTACGGGGCCGCTGGAGGCGGGGGACCGCGTGGTGGCGGCCGACGGCCGCCCGACGCCGTATCTGGAAGACATCTTCGCCGCCGCCGCCGCTCATCAAC
>JBOGHR010000262.1:0-2311 GCA_050744905.1 Acidimicrobiales bacterium | reverse complement strand
GCTGACAGCGTAGCGGTCCCCCGCCCCCGGGACGGGCATGGTGGCCCCGGCGGGCGCTGGCGGGCGGGCGGGGCGGCCGGTAGACAGGGACGGTGACGCCCGCCGACCGCCGGCCCCAGGAGCTCAGCGACGACGAGGCCGACCGCCTGCGCCGGGCGCACCACCGCCTGCGGAAGGCGTCGCAGGACCTCGAGGCGTTCACCGCGCCCCGGCGCCTGCGCGGCCGGTGGGAGCCGGCGCCCGTCCCCGACGAGGCGATGGACGCGGCGCGGGCGGAGGTCGCCGCCTCCTACGAGGCGCTGTGGCGGGAGTACGGCGACGTGCTGGGCTGGGAGAGGCCGGAGCCGGGGTAGGCGGGCGCCGACGCCGACCCTCCACCAGGTGGCAGCATCGGTCCATGGCCGTCCAGACGTGCTACCGCCACACCTCCCGGGCGACGGGCGCCAGCTGCACGCGCTGCGACCGGCCCATCTGCGCGGACTGCATGGTGCAGGCGCCGGTCGGGCACCACTGCCCGACGTGCGTGCACGACGCAAGGAGCGCCATGCGCCAGGTCCGGCGGGTGCGCTTCGCCGGCGGCCGGACGGTGGCCGCCGGCGCGGTCGTCCTCGCCCTCGTCGCCACCAACGTGGCCGTGTTCGTCGTGGACCTGGTCGACCCGTCGATCAGCCTGCGCTTCGCCGACAACGCCCTGCTGGTCGCCGGTGGCGAGTACTACCGCATGCTCACCGCCGCCTTCCTCCACGCCGGCCTGGTGCACCTGGGGTTCAACATGCTGGCCCTGTACCTGTTCGGGTCCCAGGTCGAGCGGGCGCTGGGGCCGGCGCGGTTCCTCGCCCTCTACGTCCTCGCCGCCGTGGGCGGTTCGTCGCTGTCCCACTACTTCGGGGCGCCGTCGACCTTCGGGGTCGGGGCGTCGGGCGCGGTGTTCGGGATCCTCGGCGCCTTCTTCGTCATCGCCCGGTCCCGGGGCCTCGACAGCACCCAGGTCGCCGGCCTCATCGCCGTCAACCTGCTCCTGGGCGCCGCCGTCCCCCGCATCGACAACGCCGCCCACGTGGGCGGGCTGATCACCGGCGCGGTGGTGGCGGCGGCCTACGCGTACGGCGGGCGACGGGGCGGGGCGACGGCCGTCGCCGTGCAGGCGGGGGCGCTGGCCGCGGTGGCGGCCGTCATCGTCGTGGCCACCGCCGTGCGGGTGGACCAGCTGGCCCCGTAGGAGGGCCCGGGGGGCCCCGGTTCACACGGCCTCGTCGACCCGGCGGAACGTGCGCCGGTAGGCGAGCGGCGAGGTCCCCACCAGTCGGGAGAAGTGGGCCCGCAGGCTCGCCGCGCCGCCCACCCGCAGCGCCGGGCCACCAGCTCCACCGGCTGGTCGGTCGTCTCCAGCAGGCGGGACGCCAGCAGCACCCGCTGGCCCAGCAGGAGGAGCCGACCACAGGGGCGAACGGACCGCGGCCGTGCGCGTTGTTCCAAGGCGGGCCCTTCAGGGACCGGTGGGCGTGGTGGGCAGCCAGGCGGGACGGCGGGCCTCGTAGGCGGCGACGTCGACCTGGTGCCGCAGGCTGAGGCCTATGTCGTCGAGTCCCTCCAGGAGCCGCCAGCGGGTGAAGTCGTCGAGCGGGAAGGGCGCCTCGATGCCGGCCCCGGCGGCGCGCACGACCCGGGCCTCGACGTCGACGGTGACCTCCAGCGCCGGGTCCGCCTCCACCGCGGCCATCAGCTCGGCCGCCGTCTCGGGCTCGACCTCGGCCGGCACCAGCCCGGCCTTGGTGCAGTTGGTGCGGAAGATGTCGGCGAAGCGGGGTGACACCACGGCGCGGAAGCCGTAGTCCTGGAGGGCCCACACGGCGTGCTCGCGCGACGACCCGGTGCCGAAGTTGGCGCCGGCGACGAGCACGACGGCGCCCGCCCGCTCCGGGCGGTTGAGCACGAAGCCGGGGTCCTTGCGCCACTCGGAGAACAGCCCGTCGCCGAAGCCGGTGCGCTCCACCCGCTTGAGCCACACGGCGGGGATGATCTGGTCGGTGTCGACGTCGGAGCGGGGGAGGGGGACGGCGGTGCCGGTCACGGTGCGCACGGGCCGCACGTCAGCCCAGCTCCCCGGGGCCGGCGAAGCGGCCGGCGACCGCGGTGGCGGCGGCCACCGCCGGCGACACCAGGTGGGTGCGCCCTCCGCGACCCTGCCGGCCTTCGAAGTTGCGGTTGCTCGTGCTGGCCGAGCGCTGGCCGGGCTGGAGTTTGTCGGGGTTCATCGCCAGGCACATGCTGCACCCCGAGCGACGCCACTCGGCGCCGGCCGCCGTGAAGA
>JBOGHR010000261.1:0-6177 GCA_050744905.1 Acidimicrobiales bacterium | reverse complement strand
CTCGGGCACTCGTACACCACGCCAACCAGATCAACGGCCACGATGCTTCTCCTTGCTCGGCGCCGGCCCGTACGCCCCACCGGGCCCGTCACGCAGGAGCTGCGCTGCGCTCCTTCATGGCATCAGGACGCGAAGCGGTCGATCTCCAGAGCCAGGCGATGCTGGCGGGGCAACCCGCGAACCCGGGTGCCGGTCATCTCTTCGTCGCCGACAAGCGACATGGAGTGGTTCGGCCGCAGCCAGGCGGGCTCAATCAAGCGCTCGGCCACGCCGCAGGGCGGGGGCCATGACAAATAGCGAGCTCGCACCAGGCTGCGTCCGGTCCGGGACTCACCCCTGCGTCTCGGCCAGGCAGCGGATCTCGCCGTCGCGCAGGCCGTAGTAGACGAGGGTGAGCAGCTTGCGGGCGGCCGCCACCCGCCCGATGTTCCTGCCCCGCCGGTCCGCCACCCGGTGGTGGTGGGCCCGCACCGGGGTCGGGCCCCGCTGGCGCTGGACGGCCTCGACCGCCGCCCAGCGCACCAGGCGTGAGCCCTGCTTGGTGATGTGGCCCCGGCGCACGGTGGTGTCGGACTCGCGGTGCGCGGGGGTGAGGCCGGCCCACGACGCCAGGTGCCGGGCAGTGGGGAAGCGGGACACGTCGCCGATCTCGGCCACGAAGATGGCACCCAGCACCGGGCCCACCCCGGGGATGGCCTGGACCGAGTGGTAGCCGGCGTCGCCGGCCAGCCAGGTGTCGATGCGGCCGGCGAGCATGGCGATCTCCCGGTCGATGACCTCGATCAGGTCGCGCAGCGACTCGACCCGCACGGCGTAGGCCTCGGCCAGCTCGCAGGTGTCGAGCAGGGCCTGGCCGGCGACCCCGAACAGGTCGCTCATCGGCACCGCCACGCCCTCCTTGCCCAGCACGGCGTGCACCTGGGCCTTGAGCCCGGTGCGCAGGTGCACCAGCTTGGCCCGGTAGCGGACCAGCTCCCGCAGCTCGCGCAGCGCCGGCGGGGCGACCCACGCCTCGGCCAGGCGGCCCATGCGCAGCAGGTCCACCAAGTCGGTGGCGTCACGCTCGTCGTTCTTGACCCGCCGGTGTCCCCAGTTGTTGCCCAGCGGGTGGGCCAGGTGGACCCTCGCCCCGCACTCGGCCAGCACGTCGGCCGCCCAGTACCAGCCGTAGGTGGCCTCGAGGACGACCTCGGGCGCCTCACCGGCCTTGGCCAGCTCGGCTGCCAGGGTGATGGCGTCGTTGTCGATGCGCACCGTTTCGAGGGTCTCGCCCTCTGGACTGCGCCGTACGATCACCGACCGCCTGCGGTGCAGGTCGATGCCGACGTACTGTCGCTGTTGCTCCACCGGGTTCTCCTTCCGTCGTCTCCGTTTTGGTTTGGAGACCCCGAGTGTGCCCTGCACACCCGGTTCGGATCGGCGGGAGGAGGCCCGGCGGTTCACGGGCTGGTCGGAACGACTCTTCGATGCGGACACCACGCTGGTCCTTGTCCTCGGCGTCCGGCCCGGTCGCCCCACCGGGTCCGTCACGCAGGAGCAGCGCTGCGCTCCTTCATCGCATCAACCCCATTTGGCCCCACTGTGATGGCCTGAACTGGCCCCACCCATGGGCGCGTTCCACCGGTGCAGGGCGCCTGGTTGGCGAGCGCGGTCCGAGGCCACACCGCCTACTACGCCGTGCTTGGCAGCACCAGGGCGGTCGCCGGCTTCCGAACCCAGGTGACCCGGCACTGGTACAAGGCGCTGCGGCGCCGGAGCCAGCGCACGCGGCTCAACTGGGCTCGGATGAACCGGATCGCCACCCGGCGGCTCCCACCCGACCAAGTCATGCACCCCTATCCGATGGAGCGCTTCGACGCCAGATACCCGAGACAGGAGCCCAGTGCGGTAGTTCCGCACGCTGGGATCTGTGCGGGGGGCCGCCCAAAGGGCGATCCCTACCGCCATCAAGATCCGGGACAACGTCGGCAGGCCGGAAGCATCCATGTGTTGGGACCGGCTCTCGGGGGATCCCATTGGCGGCGCAAATCGCCGGGGTACAGTTTCGGTGGTTTGCGATTCCCTGATTGTGGGGTCGGCGGAGTCTGCAATTGGATGCCGCTGTGGAGCAGGAGTCACCGCTCGGGTCGGTGACGCGACCGCCCAAGACGCGAGCGTCCCCGCCTCCCCCATGAGCGGGGGAGGCGGGGAACGTTTGTCTCGTACAGCTCGGCTACGTGGAGCTACTTCAGCTTGAAGTCAGCGCTGATCGCCTGGCCGCCCTTGAGCGTGAGGGTCGCTCGCACGCACGCACCAGCGGTCTTCGGGGTGGCGTAGTTCTGGACGAACTGGCCGGCGGTGGTGTCATAGCGGAGCGACGTCCCACCGGTGGACGTGATCTCGATCTCATCGGTCGGCGCGCTTCCGGTGCAGGCGATGGTCCCGGCCTTGAAGCTCTGGACGATGGAGGTGGCGTCGAGCTCGGTCTGGCCGGCAAAGACCTCGAACTTCATCGGGACGGTGCTGCCCCCCTTGACGGTGTTCAGGACGCCGCCCATGTCGACCGGCTGGTAGAAGCCGCTCAGCGTGAGGCTCCTGACGGTGTAGGTGATCGACGACGAGTCGGCGCTGTTGCCGGCGTTGTCGGTGGCGGTCGCCTTGACGGTGTGGGTGCCGGCGGCGGTGCTGTAGCCGGTGACGACGCAGGTGGCGATGCCGCTGGTGGCGTCATTCGAGTCGCACGTTGGCGCAGCCGGGATCGTGTCGAGCCCGACGTAGTAGGTGGCGCCGTCCGTCGGGCCACCCACGAGGGCGGCAGTCGGGTTGGTCGCGTCCCGCTGGATGGTCACGTCCACCGGGCCCGCGCTGCCGCCGGCGCTCAAGGCCGAGCAGGAATACGTCGTCGCCGTCTGGTCGGCGGTGACGTTCTGGTCGACGCAGCCGGTCTTCTGGAGCGAGTTCGGAGACTCGGGCTCGCTGACGTTCCAGGTAAGCGAGACGTTGCTCTTGTACCAGCCGTTGGCGCCGTCCGGCGAGGCAGGGTTGAGCGCGTGGCCGATGCTGGGCGGCGACGGATCGACGATCAGGTAGGTCTCCGACGCCTGCGCGTTCAGGCCGCCGCCGTCGGTGTAGGAGCACGACGCCTCTTGGCTGCCGATGCCGTCCGACGCGTACGGGCCCGTAATGCCCGACAGGGTCGCAGGGAACGACGAGTTGCCGTCCTCGGCATCGATCACCTGGCACGTGGCGGCGGGAACGGCGCCCTTGTCGTACGAGGCCCCTCCGGTGACGCCGGCGACCGAGACGGTGGGGGCCGTGTTGGGCGGCGGGGCGACATTGACGGTGAACGTGGCGGGCGCGAAATTGAAACTCCCGCCCGTGGTGTTGCTGGTCTGCGTGACGGTGATGTCGGCTGTGCCCTGGCCGACCGGGGCAATAGTGATAGCCGGTGTGCCGCCGCAGCTCGTGAACGTGTAGTTCGTCGGTGACACGGTTGCAACGGCCGGGTTAGTCGACGCGATCGACACCCCGAGAGTGGTGCCACCCGTCAGGTTGCAGCCGGACTTGCCGTCGCCACCGCGAGGAATGACGTAGAGCTGCGTCGTTCCGTCCGGGCCGCCGAGAGTCAGCGGCATGACCTCGGCGACCGCATCGACGGTGTCGTCGAGCGCATTGGAGATGTCGTCAGCGTTGGCGACGCCGACGACGGTGGCAAGCACGCCGACCACGGCTGCCGAGGCCACGGTCTTTCGGAAACTGGCCTTCATGTTCGAAACCTCCGCACTCATAGGAACCCGTTGGGCCTTGCGTCGGTTTCGCCACTCGCTCCCCGGGGGCCAGGCGACCAGGTACGGCCCCTCGGATCAACGCTCCGCCGCCGGCTTGTTCCGGCAGTGGTGAAGGTATCCAGTCCCTTAGGGTCTTCCTACCCGTCATGTGACCCGGGTCATATGACCCATTCGCGCTAGTCCGGGGGCCATCCGGCCTCACGGGCGGCCACGATCGCTTCCCGCTGGCCGGGCACATCCAGCTTGGCGAAGATGCGCTCGAGGTGTCCGCGCACCGTCGAGACACTCACGCCCTCGCCACGGGCGATGGTCTTGGGGGCGTCGCCGGCGATCAGAAGCCGGAGCACCTGGGCCTCGCGGGTGGTGAGGCTGGCGAACGCGGCGCGTCGGGCGTCCTCTGCCTGGAACCGCTCCTCGAAGGCCGCGATGAGGGCTTCACGCTCCTCAGGCGGCACCAGCTCCCTTCCGGCGGACAGGTCGACCAGGACTGCGACGAGGCGGTTGAAGGCCATGGCCTTGTCGATGACGGCCTCGGCTCCGGCCCGCAGCCCAGCGGCGATCAGGCGCGGGTCCTTGCTGGCAGTGAACAGGACCACCCTCGCCCCGGTCTCTGCGAGCGGGGCGATCATCGGGATGCCGAGCTGCCCGTCCCCGAGATGGAGGTCGAGCAGGACGATGCCGGCCTCGACGTCGCGGGCGGCCGCCAGCACCGACTCAGGGGTGAGATCTTCGCTGATGGAGGAGACCCGGTCGAAGCCATGGGCCCCGAGCGCCATCTTCAGCGGCTCGGCGATGACACCGTGGTCGTCGACGATGAGGACGGGCACCGCCATCGGGCACGGAGCGTACGGGTCATCTAACCCGTATGCACGGGAGCGCCCCGCGCCTACACCTTGGAGGCATGGCAACGCCCTCCCGCCGACGGATCCTCGTGGCACTGGAGCCGAGGGTCCTCGAAGGCGCCTTCGCCGCCCTGTTGGGCCACGGGGAGCGGTCGGACGTGGTCCAGTTCCACAGGGCGGACCCCGCACAGCTCTCGGGCCCCTACGACGCGGCCATCGTGACCTGCGGGCTCGCTCACGAGGTGGAACCGGAGGTGCTCATAACCCTGCCCGACACGGAGGCCGGTGGTGGTGAGGCGAGCGTCACCGTAGGCGGCGTGACCCGTCCTGTGAGGCTTTGTACCAATCAAGAGGTGATCGACCTGCTGAGTGAACAGTTTTCTCAGGAGATCAACGCGTCGCCTTAGCGCGGCACGCGCTCGCATCTGCCGAGACGATCGCAAGCCGCGGGGAACGGCGCCCGGCCCCCTGCGGCGGGTTGCGTTCAGGGCGGCGGGCGCTCTGCGTTACCAGCCGATTCCGAGCCCATGGTCGATCTGCACCCCGGACCTGTCGGCGGTCGACCGTCGCGTCGATCTGTGGCGATGCGCCGGGGAAGGCCGAGCGCCCCGTGCGGGCATTCCGGGCGGCGGTTCGGTTCGCCGCCTGCCTAGACGGCCGGCGCGACGATCCGGCAACAGGTGCGGCCGCCACTCCGCCTCCACCGTCACCACGTAGCCGACGAAACGAACCTCCGCGTCCTCGGGGCAGCCGAGCGTCGCCGGCGCCACGGACGCCAGACTGTCGCCATGACCAGCTCACTCGAAGAGGTCCGCCGGCTGGCCGCAGCCGACTCGGGGCTGGCCGTGGCCGTCACCGTGAGGCCGGACGGCACGCCCCACGCCAGCGTCGTCAATGCAGGGGTACTGCCGCATCCTGTCGACGGCGAGCCGGTGATCGGGTTCGTGGTCGCTGCCGGGGCCGTGAAGCTCCGGAACCTGCGGACGCGGCCCTACGCCTCGGTCGTCTTCCGGGCCGGGTGGGAGTGGATGGCGGGTGAGGGCACGGCCGAGCTGGCCGGGCCCGACGACGATCTCCCAGGGTTGGACCGAGAGGCGGTCCGGTTGCTGCTCCGCGCCATCTTCTCTTCGGCCGGGGGGACGCACGAAGACCTCGACGAGTACGACCGGGTGATGGCCGCCGAACGCCGGGCCGCGGTGCTCGTACGCCCCACCCGGCTCACGGGCAGCACGTCACGGCGGTGACGGGGGTCGCTCCGAGGGCACTGAGTGGCGGGCGCTCGGGAAGCGGGCGACGTCGCCGATCTCGGCCACGAACACTGCGGCCGGCACCGGCCCACGCCCGGGCAGCGCCTGGGTGGCCAAGTAGCCGGCGTCGTCGGCCAGGCACGCCTCGATGCGCCCGGCCAGCATGGCGATCTCGCCCGTCGACCAACTCGAGATGTCGCCCAGCGACTCCACCCGCACCGCCGAACGGTCAGAGCCACCGGGACGTGGGTCTCCGACCGGAGAGGCCCCGCGGCAGACGCCCCGCCGTCCCGGCGCTAGGTCGCCGCCCCCGGGGCGAGG
>JBOGHR010000260.1:0-4903 GCA_050744905.1 Acidimicrobiales bacterium | reverse complement strand
CGTCCGTGGTGCTCGGCGTCGGCGCCTTGGCGGGCGCCGTCGCCGCCGGCGCCATGGTCCCCAGGGCCAAGATCGCCAGGCGCCGCCGGGCCTTCGAGGCCCAGCTCCCCGAGGCGCTGTCGCTCATCGCCTCGTCGCTCTCCGCCGGCCACACCTTCCTGCGGGCCATCCAGATGATGACCGAGGAGGCCGAGGACCCCATCGCCGAGGAGTTCGGCCGGGTCGTCTCCGAGACCCGCCTCGGCGACCCGGTGGTGGACGCCCTGGAGCGCATGGCCCTCCGGCTCGACGTGCAGGACCTCCGCTGGGTGGTGCAGGCCATCCGGGTCCAGCAGACCGTGGGGGGCAAGCTGGCCGACATCCTCCACACCCTGGCCGACTTCATCCGCAGCCGCGAGGAGGTCCGGCGGGAGGTGAAGGTCCTCACCGCCGAGGGCCGCATGTCTGCCTGGGTGCTCGGCGCCCTGCCGGTGGCCCTGCTCCTCGCCATCCAGGTCCTCAACCCCGGCTACGCCGCCCCCCTCTACAAGGGGTGGGGCCTGCTCGTCCTGGTGATGACCGGCCTGTCGGTCCTCACCGGGGTGGCGGTCATCCTGCGCATGGTCAAGATCGAGGTCTGACGTGAACCTTCCCGTGCTCCTCGCCCTCGGGCTCGCCCTTTGCGGCGTGGCGGCGGTGGCCGCCGGCGTCTCCCGCCGCCGGCCGGCCGCCGACCCCACCGCCTACCTGGACGACCTGGACCGCGACCTGCTCGACCAGGGCGACGCCGACACGTTCACCCGGCGCATGCGCCTGCCCTTCCTGGCCCGGGTGATGCGGCCCCTGGGCACCGGCGTGCTCGACCGGGTCACCCGCCTCACGCCCCGCAACTACGTGCTCAAGGTCCACCGTCAGCTCCTCCAGGCCGGCCTCAGCACGTCGATCCGGGCCGAGGAGCTCATCACCGGCCAGGTGGTCGCCACCGCGGTGGGGCTGATCGCGGCGATGGTCGCCGTGTCCGTCTTCACCCTCTCGCCGGCCAGGGCCACGCTGGTCATGGTCCTGCTGCCCGGCGTCGGGTTCCTGCTGCCGTCGAGCTGGCTGGCCCGCAAGGTCCAGGAGCGCAAGGACGCCATCCTCAACGAGCTGCCCGACGTCGTCGACCTGCTCGCCATCTCCGTCGAGGCCGGGGTCGGCTTCGAGGGGGCGCTGGAGATCGTGTGCCGGCACTTCGACTCGCCGCTCGCCCAGGAGCTGTCCCGCACGCTCAAGGAGATGGAGCTGGGCCTGTCCCGGCGCGAGGCCCTGCAGAACCTCAAGCGGCGCACCGAGGTCCCCGACCTGTCGAACTTCGTGCTCGCCCTCACCCAGGCCGACGCCCTGGGCATGCCGATCGGGCGCATCCTGCACACCCAGGCGGGCGAGATGCGCAGCAAGCGGCGGGCCCGGGCCCGGGAGAAGGCGGCCCGGCTCCCGGTGAAGATCCTGTTCCCGCTGATCCTGTTCATCTTCCCGGCCGTGCTGGTCGTGATCCTGGGCCCGGCCATGGTCTCGGTGGCCAGGTCGCTCTGACCGCCCGGGGGGCGTCGGCGCCCCCGGTCGTCGCCTCCCTTCGTTGTACGCTCGCCCGCACCATGCGGATCGCGTTCGTGGGAAAGGGGGGCGTCGGCAAGTCGGCCATCGCCGGCACGTTCGCCCGGGCCCTGGCCCGCCGCGGCGAGCCGGTGCTCGCCATCGACTCGGACCCGCTGCCGGGCCTGGCCTTCTCCCTCGGGCTGGAGCTGTCGGACGCGCCCCTGCCCGACGAGGCCGTCGAGGAGCGGGGCGAGGGCGAGGACGGGCCCCGCTGGCGCCTGGCCCGGGGGCTGTCGGCGGCCGAGGCGGTCGAGCGCTACGCCGCCGTGGCGCCCGACGGCGTGCGGTTCCTGCAGTTCGGCAAGCACCGGGGCGACACCCGGGCGCTGTTCCGCTCGCAGTTCGCCTTCCGCCAGATCCTGCGCGAGCTGCCCGAGGACCGCTGGAAGGTGGTCGGCGACCTGCCCGGCGGCACCCGCCAGGCCTTCTCGGGGTGGGGGGACTACGCCCGCACCGTGCTGGTGGTGGTCGAGCCCAGCGCCAAGTCGCTGCTCACCGCCCGGCGCCTGTCCCGGCTGGCCCTGGACCGGGACCACCCCCGGCGCATCGTGGCCGTGGCCAACAAGGTCCGCGAGGACGGCGACGTCGACCTGATCGCCCGGCGCACCGGCCTGGACGTGGTCGGCGCCATCCCCTGGGACGAGGCGCTGGCCGAGGCCGAGCAGAAGATGGCCGCCCCCATCGACATGGCCCCCGACTCGGCCGCCGTGCAGGCGGTAGAATCACTGCTCGACCAGATGAGCGAGGAGCGCATCGGATGAGGGTGGCCGTCGTCGGCAAGGGCGGGTCCGGGAAGACCACCACCTCGGCGGTGGTGGCCCGCACCCTGGCCCGCCACGGCCTGGCGGTGGTGGCGCTGGACTGCGACTCCAACCCCAACCTCGGCATCTCCCTCGGGGTGGGCGACTTCGAGACCGAGCGGCTCGTCGCCATGCGCGAGGCGCTGGACGAGGGCGGCGAGGAGCACGCCCCCGGCTGGGACGACCTCATCGCCCGCTTCGGCTCCGACGCCCCCGACGGCGTGCGCCTGGCGGTGGTCAGCCGCATCGACAACCCCGAGCCGGGCTGACCCTGATGCGGGCTGTCTCCCGAGCAGTTGCTCGGGTCCGTTGACTTCCAGGACGTCACCGTCATCGCCGACCTCGAGGCGGGCATCGGCACCCTGACCCGCCTGGCCGAGCAGCGGGTGGACGCCGTGCTCGTCGTCGTCGAGCCCACCCCCAAGTCCCTCGAGGTGGGCCGCCGGGCCGCCGCCCTGGCCCTGGACAAGCAGCTGGGCCGCATCGTGATCGTGGCCAGCCGCATCCGGGGCGACGCCGACCTGGCCACCGTCGCCGGCCACTTCCCGGGCCACGAGATCGTCCCCATCCCCGACGATCCGGCCATCGTGGAGGCCGACCGCAAGGGCGTCGCCCCCCTCGACCTCGCCCCCGATTCACCCGCCGTGCGGGCCCTCTGCGACCTGGCCCGCAGCCTCCTGCCCGTCCCCGCGTAGGCGACCACGTCGGCGGGCCGGGCGGGGACGTGCAAGCTCCCCGCCGAAGCGCCCCGACCGGGCCACGCCCGGCGTCCGAGTGGCCCTCCGGTTGGGCGGCGGCGACGCCTACCCGTTGCCCTTGCGGGCCTGGATGAGGTGGAACAGCAGCAGCAGCTGGGTGAGCGCCAGCGGCTCGCTGCGAACGCCGCCCGGCTCCAGCTCGCCCAGCGTCTCGGGCAGCGGCTCCTCCACGCCCAGCTGGCCCCAGATGGCCTGCTTCACCTTCTCGGTCACCTCGGGGTCGGCGTAGGCGTGGATGTGCACGGCGTCGACCGGCTTGCCGTCGTCGTCGCGGGTCAGCTTCATGTGGACGGCCTTGCTGACGTCCTCGGTGAGGACGCTGGCCAGGTCGGGGTGGGGCGCCGTGGGCCGCAGCAGGAGGGTGGCGCTGAGGGGGTCGTCCACCGACTCGCCCCGCTCCTCGATGGGCGCGAAGCGCACCACGATGTCGGCGTGGGCCCGCTGGGGCCGGATGAACTCCGCCGACTCGGGCTCGCGCTTGTCCAGGTCGGCCCGCACCTGCTCCTCGGTGTAGCCCCGCTTGGCGGTGTCCCGCTTGATCTTCCAGGCGTAGCGGATCTCCTCGGGCGGGTCGAGGTAGACCCCCACGTCGAAGCACGCCCGGGAGAGCTTGGAGTGCAGGGGCAGGAGGCCCTCCACGATCACGTACGGGCGGGGCTCGACGAGGACGGGCCGGGCCAGGGTCCCGTCGCTGTGGTTGTACACCGGCTGGAGGACGGGCTGGCCCAGGGCGACGAGCTGGAGGTGCTGCTCCATCACCTCCACGTAGTTGCAGTCGGGGTGCAGGGGCGTGAACGGCAGCCCCTTGCGCTCCTCGCGGTCGTAGCGGTGGTAGTGGTCGGTGCAGATCGCGGTGCACTGGCCGGCGCCGAGCGCGTCCACCAGGCCCCTGGTGAGGGTGGTCTTGCCCGCCGCGCTGTCGCCGGCGATGGCCAGCATGGCCGGGCGGGTGCGGGCCGAGCCGTTGTCGCGTTGCCAGGCTCGTTGGATGGCGATCTGCTTGTCGGGCATGGGGGTCGACCTCGGTTCGGGAACGGACGGGACGGGACGTGGGGCCGGCGCTACTCGACCCCGGGACACGCCTGGCGGGCCAGGGTGCGGATCTCGGAGACGGCGTGCTCGAGGCCCTCGGGGTCCTTGTAGAGGGCGCTGCCGGCGATGAGGGCCCGGGCGCCGGCCTTGGCCGCTCCGGCCACCGTCGTGGGGCTGATGCCGCCGTCCACCTCCAGCTCGACGTAGTGGTCGGCGTTGCGCAGCAGGGCCGCCGCCTCGGCGATCTTGGGCTCCATGGTGGCGATGTAGGCCTGCCCGCCGAAACCGGGGTTCACCGTCATCACCAGCACGAGATCGGTGAGGTCGATGACGTGGCGGACGCACTCGAGGGGCGTCGAGGGGTTGAGCGCCACGCCGGCGCGGGCGCCGAGGTCGTGGATGGAGGCGAGCGTGCGGTGGAGATGGGGACAGGTCTCGGCGTGGACGATCACCAGCTCGCAGCCGGCTTCCACGTACCGGGCGAGCAGGAGATCTGGGTTGGTGACCATCAGGTGGGCCTCGAAGGGCACCTCGCAGTGCGGCCGGCAGGCGGCGATCACGTCGGGACCGAAGGTGAGGTTGGGCACGAAGTGACCGTCCATCACGTCCCACTGGATACGGTCGACGCCCGCCTTCTCCAAAGCGGCCACATCCTCGCCCAGCCGGGAGAAATCGGCCGGCAACACGGAGGGCACGATC
>JBOGHR010000259.1:0-1841 GCA_050744905.1 Acidimicrobiales bacterium | reverse complement strand
GGGCGGCGGTGGCGGCCGTCATCCGGCGCGACCTCACCGCCGTGCGGCGCTCCAAGGCGGTCGTCATCCCGATGCTGGTCGTGCCGCTGATCCTGCTCGTGCTCATGCCCCTGGGGATCGGGCTGGCGGCCCGGGCC
The DNA here is from genome assembly GCA_050744905.1 of Acidimicrobiales bacterium. Taxonomy (GTDB): domain Bacteria; phylum Actinomycetota; class Acidimicrobiia; order Acidimicrobiales; genus DATLFN01. Next base: position 1,704 of record JBOGHR010000259.1, on the reverse strand, counting down.
CAGGAGGACCCCGACGTGGGCTTCTACCTCAGCCGGCTGCCGGAGGCGGTGGTCGAGCCCATCCTGCGCCTGCCGCCCGACGAGCAGCTCATCGTGCTGGTGAGCGGCTACCTCCTGGCGCCCCTGTTCCTGATCGTGCCCCTCATGGTGGCGGCCGTGCTGGCCGCCGACGCCTTCGCCGGCGAGAAGGAGCGGCGAACCCTCGAGACCCTGCTGCACCTGCCCATCCCCGACCGCCAGCTGTTCCTGGCCAAGGTGCTGGGCGCCTTCCTCCCCGCCGTGGCCGTGTCGTGGATCGGCTTCGTCGCCTTCGCCGTGATCACCAACACGGTGGCGTGGCCGGTCACGCAGCGCGTCTTCGTCCCGACCAGGCTGTGGGCCGTCGTCATCCTGTGGGTCGGCCCGGCGGTGGCCGCCCTGGGCATGGGGGTCATGGTGCGGGTGTCGGCCCGGGCCAGGACGGTCCAGGAGGCGAGCCAGCTGGGCGGCGCCGTGATCCTGCCCCTCATCTTCCTGGCCGTCGGCCAGTCCACCGGACTGCTGCTGGTCACCCTCCCCGTCGCCGTCGGCATCGGCGCCGTGGTGTGGGCGGTGGCCGGGTGGCTCATCCTGCGGGGGGCCCGGCGCTTCACCCGCGACCGCCTGCTCTCGGGGTAGGGGACCGCCGCCGGACGACTCGGACGGGCGAAGGACGAGGAGGAGCCGACCACCACGGGGGAACGGACCGCCGCCGCGCAAGTCGTCCGGCCGGTCGAGCCGTGGGGGCCGGGCCGACCGGGTGGGTCGGCCTGGTCCGGGGGTTGTGCCACACTCGGTCCATGGCCGTCCTCACGCCCGAGCGCGAGCGGGCCGCCCGGCTGGCCCCGCCGCCGGCGCGCCGGCGCCGCAGCCCGCTGGTCGTGGCCGTGGTGGCCGTCCTGGCCTTCCTCGGCGCCGACCGCCTCTTCGACTTCCTCCCGTCGTGGCCCAACCCCTTCGCCACCGAGACGGTGGACCGCACCGGGCCCGCCGTCCTGCGGGCGGTCGAGGACCTCAGCCGCTACCAGGCGGCGACCGGCAACTTCCAGGTGATCGTCGACCTGGAGAAGGACGCCCGGTTCATGCCCGACTTCATCCGGGGCGAGCGGACGCTGTTCGTGGGCGCGGGCACGGTCGACGCCTGGGTGGACTTCACCGGCATCGGCTCGGGCGCCATCACCGTGTCTCCCGACGGCGACGAGGTCACCGTCGTCCTGCCCCACGCCCAGCTCTCCGGCGCCCGGCTCGACACCGGGGCGAGCCGGGTGGTCGTGCGGGAGCGGGGGCTGCTGGACCGCCTGGGGAGCGTGTTCTCCGACAGCCCCACCGGCGAGCGCCAGCTCTACCTGCTGGCCGAGGAGAAGTTGGAGGCGGCGGCCCGGGAAGCCGGCGTCGCCGCCCGGGCCGAGGCCAACACCCGGGCCATGCTGGAGAGCATGCTCGGGTCCCTCGGGTTCGAGAAGGTGAACGTGGTCTTCGGCGACCCCGCCGCCTGAGCGCCCGGCGCCGGCGGGCGCCGGCGGCCCCCGCCACGTAGGGTTGGCCCCCGTGCGGGTCGCTGACGAGCTCGGGTGCCGGCCGCTCGTCTCCGGCGGCGCCGGTCGGCGGTGACCACGCCCGGGCGCCGGCAGGAGGTCGTGGCTGCCCTGTTCGCCGGTGGGCCGGCCGCCCCGCTGGTGCCGACCG
>JBOGHR010000258.1:0-3957 GCA_050744905.1 Acidimicrobiales bacterium | reverse complement strand
GCGCTGGCCGGGTCGGGGTCGACGGCCGCCGCCGCCGCCGGGATCGGCCGTCCTCCGGGCGACGATGGACACCCCCTGCCGCCGCCGCCCCCGCCCACCACCGCCGAGGCCGCTGCGCCCGAGGACGCGCCCGGGGCACCCGCTGCCGGGACCGAGCGAGACGAACGAGAGGAGTAGGCAGATGGACGTGCGCATCGGCGTCACCCACACGCCGAAGGAGATCGAGCTGGACATGACCGAGGAGCCCGACGCGGTGGCCAAGGTGGTGGAGAAGGCCCTGGCCGACGGCACCAAGGTCCTGTGGCTCACCGACCGCAAGGGGCGTCGGGTGGGCGTGCCCGCGGCCAAGGTCGCCTACGTCGAGATCGGGACCTCCTCCGACGAGCGGCGGGTGGGCTTCGGCGCCCCGTAGTGGGTGACCTTCTCGACCGCCGGCTGGTCCTCGTCACCGGCAAGGGCGGCGTCGGCAAGACGACCGTCGCCGCCTCCCTCGCCCTGCTGGCGTCGCAGCGGGGGATGCGCACGCTGGCCTGCGAGGTGGACGCCAAGGGCGATCTGGCCGCCGTGTTCGAGACCGGGCCGACGGCCTTCGCCGAGCGCGAGGTCCAGCCCCGGCTGTTCGCCATGACCATGGACACGGAGGCGTCGCTCAAGGAGTACCTCGCCCTCCAGCTGCGCCTGCCGGTGGCGGCCCGCATCGGCCCGCTGGCCCGGATGTTCGACTTCGTCGCCACCGCCGCCCCCGGGGTGCGGGAGATCCTCACCATCGGCAAGCTGGCCTACGAGGTCCGACAGGGCCGCTACGACCTCGTCGTCGTGGACGGCGCCGCCACCGGGCACGTGGTCGGCCAGCTGGCCGCGCCCCAGGCGATCAACGAGCTGGTGCAGGTGGGCATCATCCGCGAGCAGACCCGCTGGATGCTCGACATCCTGTCCGACCCCGACCAGACGGGGATGGTGATCGTAGCCACCCCCGAGGAGATGCCGGTCAACGAGACCATCGACCTGGCCGCCCGCCTCCGCGACGAGACCACCGTCGACCTGGCCGCCGTGGTCGTGAACCGGGTGCTGCCCGAGCTGTTCGGGAGGGGCGAGGAGGAGGCCTTCGAGCGCCTGGCGACGCCCGCCCGGGTGGGCGCCCTGTCCGAGGCGGTGGGCGCCGACGCCGGCCCCGTCGTCGATGCCGCCCGCCTGGCCGTCACCCTGCGCCGGACCCGGGCCGACCACCTGCAGCGCCTCCGGGCCGGCGTCGACTCGTCGGTCCCCCTGCTGTACGTGCCGTACCTGTTCCTGCGCTCGCACGGGCTGCGGGCTACCCACCAGGTCGCCGAGGCCCTGGCCGCCGAGCTGGGCTACTGATGGAGCGTCCCCGCACCGCCGTGTCCATCGAGCAGCTCCTGGCCGCCAAGGAGATCGTCGTCGCCTGCGGTTCGGGCGGCGTGGGCAAGACCACGACGTCGGCCGCCCTGGCCGCCATGGCCGCCGCCCGCCAGGGAGGCAAGGTGCTGGTCCTCACCGTCGACCCGGCCCGCCGCCTGGCCGACGCCCTCGGCGTGCAGGCGATCGGCAACGACGCCCGCCGGGTCCCCGCCGCCGCCTTCGCCGAGGCCGGCACGCCGGCGCGCGGCGAGCTGTGGGCGGCCATGCTCGACACCAAGAGGTCGTGGGACGACCTGGTGGTCCAGCACGCCCCCGACCGGCGCACGGCCCGTCGCATCCTCGACAACAAGCTGTACGAGAACATCGCCGGGCGCTTCGTGCAGAGCCACGAGTACATCGCCATGGAGCGCCTGTACCAGCTGCACTCCGAGGGCAGCTACGACCTGATCGTGGTCGACACGCCGCCCACCCGCAACGCCCTCGACTTCCTGGAGGCGCCGGAGCGGATGGCGGAGTTCTTCTCCAGCCGCTTCCTGCGGGTGCTCACCGCGCCGGCGCGCTCGCGGGTCGTGAACCTGGCGTCCCGGCCGTTCTTCACGGTGGCCGACCGGGTCCTCGGCTCGCAGTTCCTCCACGACATCGCCGAGTTCTTCTCGCTGTTCCAGACCATGGCGCCCGGATTCGTCGACCGGGCCCGGTCCGTCTCCCGCCTGCTGCGCGACCACCGCACCGCCTACGTGGTGGTCACCACCCTGGAGGCGGCGCCGCTGCACGAGGCCGAGGTGTTCGTGCGGGCGCTCGGCGAGCGGGGCTTCCACCTCGGTGCGGTGGTGCTCAACCGCGTGCTGCCCACCTGGCTGCTCGACGACGGCGCCGCCACCGCCGCCACCCGGTTGGCCGAGGACCCCGCCGGCGTGGCCAAGGCGCTGGCCGCCCAGGGCGGGGGCACCGGCCCCGCCGCCGGCGACGACGCCCAGGTGGCCCGGGTGCTGGGCGAGATCGCCGAGAGCTTCCTCAACTTCCAGGTCGTGGCCCAGCGGGAGGCCGAGCAGCGGGCCGAGCTGGCCGTGTCGACCGACCTGGTCGTGTCGGTGCCCTACTTCGACACCGACGTGTGCGACCTGGCGGACCTGCTGCGCCTGGCCGAGCGCGTGTGGGCGTAGATTCCGCGCGTGCCCGTCGTCGACCCCGCCATCGAGGCCTACGCCGAGGCCCACACCACGCCGCCACCGCCCCTGCTCGTCGCCCTGGCCGAGGAGACCTCCCGCACGCTGGAGTCACCGGGGATGATGGTGGGCGCCGTCGAGGGCCGCTTCCTCCAGCTGCTGGTGTTCGCCACCGGCGCCCGGCGGGTGCTGGAGATCGGCACGTTCAGCGGCTACTCGGCGCTGTCCATGGCCGCCGGCCTGCCGCCCGGCGGGCGCATCGTGACGTGCGACATCGAGCCCCGCCACGCCGAGGTCGCCCGCCGCTTCGCCGACCAGAGCCCCTACGCCGACCGCATCGACATCCGGGTCGGCCCCGCGCTCGAGACCCTGGCCGACCTCGACGGGCCCTTCGACCTGGTCTTCGTGGACGCCGACAAGGTCAACTACGTGCGCTACTACGAGGCCGTGCTGCCCAAGCTGGCCGAGCGGGGGCTGATCGTCGTGGACAACACGCTGTGGAGCGGGCGGGTGCTGGACGGCTCCGACGCCACCGGGGACACCGCCGCCATCCGCGCCTTCAACGACCACGTGGTGGCCGACCCCCGGGTGGTGTGCGCCCAGCTGACGGTCCGCGACGGGGTGACCCTGGTGGCGCGACGCTGAGGGCGTGCTCGACTACCACCTCCACCTCTGGCCCCACGGACGGCGCGCCGAGGGCGAGACCGTCGAGCGCCTGGCGGCCTACTGCGAGCGGGCCACGGCCGCCGGGGTGGAGGAGATCGCCGTCACCGAGCACCTCTTCCGCTTCGCCCAGGCCGACGCCGTCCTGGGGGGCTTCTGGGACGACGACCCCGACCCCGCCCTGCGCCGCGCCATGGCGGCCTACTGGGCCGACCACGCCCGGGAGGACCTCGACGCCTACGTGGAGGCGGCGCTGGCGGCCAAGGCGGCCGGGCTGCCCGTGGTGGTCGGCCTGGAGGTCGACCACCACGCCGGGCGCATGGACAAGGTGGCGGCGCTCGTCTCCGGCTACCCGTTCGACGTCCTCCTCGGCTCGGTGCACTGGATCGGCGCCTGGGGCTTCGACGACTACGACCACCCGGTGGTGGCGGCCGAGTGGGACCGGCGCGGCACCGAGGCGGCGTGGCGGGGCTACACCGAGGCGCTGGAGGAGCTGGCGGCCTCGGGCGTGTGCGACGTCCTGGCCCACCCCGACCTGTGCAAGGTCACCGGCCGGGTCCCCGCGGTTCCCGACGAGTTCTACGACCGCATGGCGGAGGCGGCAGCCGCCAGCGGCATGGCGGCCGAGGTGTCGTCGGCCGGCTGGCGCAAGCCGGTGGGTGAGGCGTACCCGGCGCCCGAGCTGCTGCGCCGCTTCGCCGCCCGGGGCGTCCCCGTGACCACCGCCTCGGACGCCCACGCCCTGGCC
>JBOGHR010000257.1:0-1895 GCA_050744905.1 Acidimicrobiales bacterium | reverse complement strand
GTCAGCCACCGGCCGGTGGGCCCGCCCAGGGCGGCGGCGAAGCCGGCCAGCTCGTCGGGCCCCGCGCCCCGGCGGCGCAGCTCCTCCAGCACCCAGTACGACACCAACCACCGAGCCCGGAGGCGCTCGGCCAGGGGGCGGGGCGGCACCGCGTCGGGGTCGGCCCGCCAGGCGTCGAACGCCTTCACGGCGTCCAACAGCAGCGACAGCTCGGGCTCGTCGCCGTCGTGGCGGGCGAGGGTGGCGACCATGTCGACCGCCGCCTTGTACTGCTCCCAGCAACCGGGCCGGCCGATCAGGTCGCCGTCGACCTCCATGCCGGCCGCCTCGGCCAGCTCGGCGAAGGGCGGGCCGGGGCGGTCGAACCACCCGAGCCCGTCCAGGGTGGCGAGGAGCTGGAGCTCGTCGTCGTGGACGGGCGTGCCGTCGCCCTCGTCGGCCAGGTCGAGCAGGGCGCCGAGGCGCTCGGCGACGTCGGGGGGCGGGGCCTGGAGGGCATCCTCGTCCACCGGTTCCAGGCGCAGGAAGCCGCCGGCCGCGCTGGCCGCCACCGGCGAGCCGGGGGCGAAGCCGGCGAGCCACCCCGGCGGGCCGTCCAGGTGGTCGCTGCGGCGGGTGCGCCCGGCCCGTCCCTCGCCCCGGGCCCGCACGCGGCGGGGTCGCAGCGGCGTCCCGTCGGCGTCGTGGAGGCCCCCGTCGAGCCGGGCCAGCCGGCCGAGCACGGCCAGGTCGGGCGACAGGTCGAGGGTGGCGGTGGCCACCTCCGCCTCGCTCAGCCGGTGGGTGAGGACCATGGCCTCGGCCAGGTGGGCCACGTCGGCCACCCGCCCGTCGGGGAACAGCTCGAGCGGGCCGTCCCCGGCCCGCAGCGCCACGTCGAGCGCCTCCTCCACCGACTCGTGGTCGACGCCGCCGCCCTCCAGGTCGCCCCACACGCCCTCGACGACCCGGTCGAGCCGGCTGGTGCCGCCCTCGGCGGCCACCACCCGCCGGGCCATGGCGACCAGGGCCCGATCCAGCAACATCGGCGACGACCGTAGCCGGGGGACCGGAGCGGTGTCGACGGGAGCGCCGGCCCCGGCGTCAGCGCACGTCGGCGCCGGCGGCGGCCATGGCGTCGACGGCCCGGCGGTCGTCGCCCGGCTCGAGGTTGACCGGGCGGGTGGCGGCCAGGGGGACGGCCGCCTCGTACCCCAGGCGGCGGGCGTCGAGCACCGTCTCCTTCACGCAGACGTCCTGGGCCAGGCCCACGACGACCACCCGGGTGGCGCCGTGGCCTTCCAGGACGGCCTGGAGCCCGGTGGCGCTCTCCTCGCCGGTGCCCACGTCGCGGGCGGTGAAGCCCGAGTAGCCGTCCTCGCCGCCGGTGCCCTTGCGGACGACGGGGCCGTCGACGACCAGGTCGGGGTGGAGCTGGGCGCCCCATGTGCCGGCGACGCAGTGGACGGGCCACACGCCGCCGTCCTTGCGGAAGTGGGGCGTGGTCTCCGGGTGCCAGTCCTGGGTGTAGGCGACGACGGCGCCGGCGGCGCGGGCGGCGGCCACCAGCTGGTTCACCACGGGGACGACCTGCTCGCCGCCGTGGACGTAGAGGGAGCCCCCGGGGTCGGCGAAGTCGTTCTGGACGTCGACGACGACGAGGGCGGCCCGCGGGTCGAAGGCGAAGGTGGTCGGGGGGGCGGTCATGGCACCTCCTCGGGGTGTCGTTCGTCGAGCGCCTCGGCCAGCTCGCGCAGGCGGGCCGACGCGCTCACCGGGTGGCGGGCCGGGGCGCCCAGGTGCTTCAGCCCCGGGGCCAGCCCTGCCCACTCCTGCTCGAAGTGGCGGCTGGCGTCGTCCAGGCCAACCCGGCCGGCGGCGGTGCGCCGGCCGTGCCGCATGACCTCGCCCAGGAG
>JBOGHR010000256.1:0-7233 GCA_050744905.1 Acidimicrobiales bacterium | reverse complement strand
GCCCTGGGCCCCGGCACCGCGCCGCGCCGGCGGCACCCTGACCCTCGACCCCGAGGCGGCCCGGCCCGTCCCGGCCGACGACGCCCCGCCGGGGGGGGCGACGGCGCGCAGCACGGCCCGCAACGCCGCCGAGTGGGTGCTCATCATCGGCGCCGCCCTGGTGGCCGCGCTGGTCATCAAGACCTACCTGGTCCAGGCGTTCTACATCCCGTCGCCGTCGATGGAGCCCACCCTCATGATCCAGGACCGGGTCCTGGTCAACAAGCTGAGCTACCGGCTCCACGACGTGAACCGGGGCGACGTGGTCGTGTTCGAGCGGCCGCCCAACGAAAGCGGGACCATCCGCGACCTGATCAAGCGGGTGATCGGGCTCTCGGGCGACACGGTGGAGGGGCGCGACGGCGACGTCTACGTCAACGGCCGGGAGCTGAACGAGCCCTACCTGCCGGCGGGCACGGTCACCTCGCAGTTCGGCCCCGAGAAGGTCCCCCACGGCTACGTCTGGGTCATGGGCGACAACCGGGCCAACTCGAGCGACAGCCGGGTGTTCGGCGCCGTCGACGAGGATCGCATCGTGGGGCGGGCGTTCGTGCGGGTGTGGCCCATCAGCGCCCTCGGCCTGCTGTAGGCGGCCGTGAGCCCGGCGAGCCGGGCCCGACGCCAGCCTCCCGCACCGGTGCCTCCGAGGCCCCTCAGCGGCGGGTGGCGGCGAGGGCGTCGACCATGCGGTCGACGTGGTCGGAATACACGGCGTCCATCCCCATCCGGAGCGCCTCGGCCAGCACGCGGGGGTGCTGGCAGTCCCAGGCCAGGGCCAGCACCCCGAAGCGGTGGAGCAGGGTGGCGAAGCCGGCCGTCCAGTCGGTGTGGTGGAGGTTCAAGGCGTCCACCCCGGCGTCGGCCAGGGTGGCCGCCCGCCGCTCCATGCCCTCCTTGACGTGGCGCCGGCGGGTCGAGTTGACCAGGCGGACCTCGCCCGACCACTGGCGCCACTCGGCCACCCGCTGCCAGTCGGGGTGGCACAGCCACAACCGGCCCGACGCCCCGGGGAAGCGGGACGCCACCGCCAGCACGGGGCCGACGGCGTCGGGGGCCTTCAGGTCGACGGAGAGCTCGAAGTCGACGCCGCACGCCTCGTAGAGCTGCTCGAGGGCGACCAGGTGCCCGGGCAGGTCGTCCCGGTCGGTGCCGGCGATGGGCCGCCGGCGGAGGCCGCGCCTGACCACCCCGTCGTGGTCGAGGACGGGCACGCCGTCGGCGGTGAGCCACACGTCGCTCTCCAGGCCCGTGGCGCCCAGGCGCAGGGCCAGGCGGAACGCATCCAGGGTGTTCTCGGCGGCGTGGGCCCGCGCCCCCCGGTGGGCGAAGCCGATGGGCGGGCGGAGGAGCGGCTCCACCGGCCGCAGACTACGGGACCGGTGCCAGCGCGGCGGTGCGGGGGAGGGAGAAGGTGAAGCGGCTTCCGACGCCCAGCCGGCTCTCGCACCAGATGCGCCCGCCCAGGGCCTCGACCACCCGCCGGCACAGGTACAGGCCGATCCCCAGGCCGCCGTGGGCGCGGGTCGCCGACCCGTCGAGCTGGCGGAAGCGCTCGAACAGGTGGGGGAGGTCGCCGGAGAAGATGCCCGGGCCCTCGTCGCTGACCGACACCTCGACGGCGTCACCGCGGTCGGCCAGCTCGATCACCACCCGGCCCTCCGAGTACTCCAGGGCGTTCGCCACCAGGTGGCCCACGACCTTGTCGAGGCGCTCCTCGTCGACCGCCACCTCGACGGGCCGGTCGGGGGCGCGGACCTCGACCCGCTCGCCGGCGAAGCGGTCGAGCATCCGGGCGAGGTCGCTGCTGCGCACGTCGAGGTCGGCCGGCCGGTCCTGGACGGCGGAGAGGAACAGGAGGTCCTCGATCACCCGCTCCAGGCGGGCCACGTTGACGGCCACCGCGCCCAGCGCCTGGGCCCGGCGCTCGGCGGACATCGACTCGCCCCGGCGGGCCAGCGTCTGCACGTAGCCCTTGACGACGGTGACGGGCGTGCGCAGCTCGTGGCCGACCACCGCGACCAGGTCGTCCTTGAGGGCCTCCGCCTGGCGCTCGCCGGTGACGTCGTGGAGCACCAGGGCCCGCCCCGTCACCCGGCCGTCGGCGCCCCGCAGGCGCCGGACCGTCGCCCGGTAGACCCGGGGCTCGTCGGTTCCGATCACGACCTCGGCGCCCGTCTCCCGGCCCGAGGCGAGCATCCGCTCGAGCACCGGGTGGCCCAGGCGCCCGGCCACCGGGTGGCCCTGCTCGAAGCCGGGGGCCAGGTGGAACACGCCGGCGGCCGCCCCGTTGGCGCCCACCAGGCACCCACGCTCGTCCACCAGGACCACCGGTTGGGCGACGGCGTGGGCCAGCGACGCCAGCCGCTGCTCGTGGTCCTCGCTCGAGGCCGAGAGCTGGGCCGCCAGCAGGCACACCGCGGCGTGGGAGGCGTAGGCCTCCATGAGGGCCCGGTCGGCGGCCGACGGCTCGGCGCCCACGAACAGGACCAGGTGGCCGAGCCGGCGCCCCCCGCCGAGCAGCGGCAGCCCCACGGCGACCTCGCCCGCCGCCGCCAGCATCGCGACCACCGGGTGCGAGGGGCGGTCGACGCGCGGCTCGTCGCCGGAGAGGAACGAGCGGAAGTCGGCGTGGCGGGAGGCGTCGACCAGCCGGTCCCGGCCCATCCCGCGGAACTGCGCCACCCGCACCGACCCGTTGGTCCACACCGCGCACAGCCCCGATGCCGCACCGAAGAGCTCCTCGGCCCCCTGGAGCATCCTCACGGTCAGGGTGGGCGGGTCCGTCTCGGCCGCCAGGCGGCGGAGCACGTCGCGGAGGGCCTCGGGCGATGGCTCGGCCACGCGCCCGTTATCGACCGCCACGGGCAGCGCCTTGAGAGGAGTGGACCGCCCCCCGCCTGGGAACACGATCCTGGCACGAACGCTCAAGTCGCGGAGAGGTACGGGCCGATGGAACGGAGACCGATGATGGGTCGGCGAGAGGGAAGGGAGGGATCGATGGCGTTGATCCGGGCCAGCTGCCCGACGTGCGGAGACGTCGAGCTCACCACGGGCGACGTCCGCGTCCTGCTGTGCTCGAGCACGTACGAGAGCTCCTACGCGTTCCAGTGCCCGTCCTGCCGGGTGGCGGTGACCAAGCCGGCCGAGCCCCGGGTCGTGGACGTGCTCCTCGCCTCCGGCATCGCGCTCACCGTGTGGCACATGCCCGCCGAGCTCGACGAGGTCCGCGCCGGGCCCGCCGTCTCCTACGACGACCTGCTCGAGTTCCACTTCCTCCTCCGCGACGCCGCCACCCTCGACGACCTCTTCGCCCGGTCGGCCCGCTCGCTGGAGAGCGCCCGGCCCCACGACTCGTGAGCGTGGTCGCCGTGCTGCCCGTCGCGGTGGTCCTGCTCGGCGCGGTGTTCGCCGCCGCCGCCCTCGGTCGCCTCCTCGACGAGGCCCGGCAGCTGCGGATGGAGCTGGAGCGGGTCGGCCGGCTCCGGCCGGCGGTGGTCGAGGTCCGCAGCGGGGCGCTGCGCCTCGCGCAGGACGTCGAGCGCCTGCGCCACCGCCGCTGACCACGTCCTGCCCTGGCCACAGGCCGTTCGCAGCGCAAGGTCCGTGGCCGCGGTCGCCGCCGCCGGGCGCTGTGGGGGGCGGCTCTAGACTTCACGGCGTGGGAAGCATCGGGCCGGCCGAGATCCTCGTCGTGCTCATGGTGGCCCTCATCGTCCTCGGCCCCACCAAACTGCCGGACGCCGCCCGCTCCGTCGGGAAGGCCCTGGCCGAGCTGCGGCGGGTGACGGCGGGCGTGCAGGCCGAGGTGCGAGACGCCTTCGCCGAGCCGCCGACCTACCCCAAGCCGCCCCCGGACCCCGACGCCGGCACCAACCACGGGGCGGGGACGCCCCGCCCGGCCGGCACCGGCACGTCCCCGTCGCTGCCCGACTCGCCGGAGCAGGCCGAGGTGGCCGTGGCGAGGGAGCCCGACCCGCCCCCGCCGGCCTGACCGGCCCCCGGACCCCACGAGGCGCCACCATCGCCAGCCTCCGCGCCAGGATCGCCACCACCGCCGCCCGGCGCCGGGAGGCGCGCGCCGCCGCCCGGCCGGCGCAGATGTCGATCGTCGAGCACCTGACGGAGCTGCGCAACCGGCTGATCATCTCGGCGGTGGCGATCGCCGTGGGCGCCGTGGTGGCGTTCGCGCTCTACGACCGCATCCTCGACTTCCTGATCGACCCGTACTGCGCCACCCTGCCCCCCGGCGAGCGCTGCACGCTCTACATCACCGACCCCCTCGAGGGCTTCGCCACCCGCCTTCGCGTGGCCACCTGGGGGGGCTTCCTGCTGGCCTCGCCGGTGGTGCTGTGGCAGCTGTGGCGGTTCGTCACCCCCGGCCTGAACCCCGACGAGAAGCGCTACGCGGTGCCCTTCGTGACCTCGTCGGTGGTCCTGTTCTGCCTGGGGGCGCTGCTGGCCCGCTACACCTTCCCCAAGGCGTTGGACTTCCTCCTGGCCGTGGGCGGCGACCTGGAGCCCATCCTCAGCCCGGCCAAGTACCTGCGCCTGGTGATCCTGGTCGCCGTCGCCTTCGGGGTGGCCTTCCTGCTGCCCGTCCTGCTGGTCTTCCTCCAGCTCGCCGGCATCCTGACCAGCGAGCGCCTGAAGGGGTGGCGCCGGGGGGCCGTCGTGGTCATCTTCGTGGTCGCCGCCGTCATCACGCCCAGCCAGGACCCGTACAACCTGTTCGCCCTGGCCCTGCCCATGTACCTGTTCTACGAGGCGTCGATCCTCATCGGGCGGGTACTGCACAAGTAGCGACGTGACCACGTTCCGGGAGCGGTTCCTCGCCGGCCTGGCGTTCGAGGCCGACCCCTTCCAGCTGCGCGCCCTCGACGCCCTCGACGCCGGCCGCTCGGTGCTCGTGGCCGCCCCCACCGGGTCGGGCAAGACGGTGGTGGCCGAGTACGCGGTGGCCAAGGCGCTCGCCGCCGGGCGCAAGGCGTTCTACACCACGCCGCTCAAGGCCCTGTCCAACCAGAAGTACGCCGACCTGGCGCGGGCCCACGGGCCCGGCCGGGTCGGGCTGCTCACGGGAGACAACTCGATCAACGGGGACGCGCCCGTGGTGGTGATGACCACCGAGGTCCTCCGCAACATGATCTACGCCGGCTCCCCGACGCTCGAGGGGCTGCGCTACGTCGTGCTCGACGAGGTGCACTACCTCCAGAACCCGTACCGGGGGGCGGTGTGGGAGGAGGTGATCGTCCACACGCCCCCCGAGGTGGACCTGGTGTGCCTGTCGGCCACGGTGTCCAACGCCGAGGAGTTCGCCGACTGGGTCCAGACGGTGCGCGGCGCCACGGTCCCCGTCATCGAGGAGCGCCGGCCGGTGGAGCTCCGGCACCTCTACCTGGTGGGGGACCGGGCCGCCGAGCGCATCCACGTCCTGCCCACCTTCGTGGACGGCCGGCCCAACCCCGAGGCGTCCGCCCTCGACAGCCGGGCCCTGCGGGCGCCCGACCCCCGGGGGCGGACCCGGCGGGGCCGGCTGTTCACGCCCCGCCGGGCCGACGTGGTCGAGCTGCTGTCGGGCGAGGACATGCTGCCCGGCATCTACTTCATCTTCAGCCGGGCGGCCTGCGACGACGCCGTGCGCCAGTGCACCGACTACGGCCTGCGGCTCACCTCCCCCGAGGAGCGCCGCCAGATCCGCGCCATCGCCGAGGCCAAGGTCGAGCCCCTCTCGGACGCCGACCTCGAGGTGCTCGGCTACGGCAGGTGGGTGAGCGGGCTGGAGGCCGGCTTCGCCGCCCACCACGCCGGCCTGGTCCCCCCGTTCAAGGAGGCGGTCGAGGCGTGCTTCTCCGCCGCCCTGGTCAAGGTCGTCTTCGCCACCGAGACCCTCTCGCTCGGGATCAACATGCCGGCCCGCACCGTCGTCATCGAGAAGCTCACCAAGTTCACCGGCGAGCGCCACGAGCCGCTCACCCCGGGTGAGTACACCCAGTTCACCGGCCGGGCCGGGCGGCGGGGCATCGACGAGGTCGGCTACGCGGCGGTCCTGTGGTCGCCGTTCGTGCCCTTCGACCAGGTCGCCGGGCTCGCCTCGACCCGGACCTACGCCCTGTCCTCGTCGTTCCGGCCGACCTACAACATGGCCGCCAACCTGGTGCGCCGCTATCCGGCCGACGTCGCCCACCACCTCCTCAACCTGTCGTTCGCCCAGTACCGGGCCGACGCCGACGTGGTGCGGCTGGAGGCCCAGCTCGACCGCAGCCTCCACGCCCTGGCCGAGGCCCGGGAGCGGGCCCGCTGCGACCGGGGCGACGTGGAGGAGTACCGGGCGCTGCTGCGCTCGCCCCCGCCGTCGCAGGACCCGGCCGTCGCCGAGGCGCTCGCCCGGGTGCGCCCGGGCGACGTGCTCGTGGTCCCCGGCCGGTCGGGGGGCCGGGTGGCCGTCCTGGCCACGTCGCAGCGGCGGGGCGGCGACGTGCGGGTGACGGCGCTGACCCCCGGGCGGCGCAAGTTGAGCCTGTCGCCCCGCGACTTCCCCTCGCCGCCCCGCCCCCGGGCCCGGGTGGAGCTTCCCGTGCCCTACGCGCCGGCCAACGCCGGCTTCCAGCGCGCCGTCGCCCAGGCGCTGAGCCGCGCCGAGCTGGCCGAAGGCGACGCCGCCGGGGCCGGGGAGCGAGGTCGCCCGGGCGGGCCCCGCCGTCACCCGGTGGCCGCCTGCCCCGACGCCGCCCGCCACGTGCGGGCGGCCGAGCGGGCGGACCGCCTGGCCAAGGACGCCGCCTGGCTGGAGCGGCAGATCCGGGGCCGCACCGAGAGCCTGGCCCGCCAGTTCGACCGCGTGCTGCGGGTGCTCGGGGCCTGGGGGTACGTCGACGGATGGGCCCTCACCGAGGCGGGGGAGCGGTTGGCCCGGCTGTACCACGAGTGCGACCTGCTGGTCGCCGAGTCCCTCGGCGCCGGCCTCTTCGACGGGCTCGACGCCTCCGGCGTGGCCGCCCTGGCCTCGGTGTTCACCTACGAGCACCGCCGGCCCGGCCCGCCCCCCGCCCCCGGGCTGCCCACCGGCCGGGTGCGCCAGCGCTGGCTGGAGGTGGAGAAGCTGGCCGAGGACCTCAACGCCGCCGAGCGGGAGGCCGGCCTCCCGCTCACGCGCCCGCCCGACGCCGGCTTCGCCGCCCTGGCGTGGGCGTGGGC
>JBOGHR010000255.1:0-10525 GCA_050744905.1 Acidimicrobiales bacterium | reverse complement strand
GCGTGGTCCCGCCCCGGCCGGAAGCACGACGACGAACGGGAGCCGAACGTGAACGCCCGCACCTACCGCTTCAGCCCGCTCGATCGCACCGGGGTGCTTCTCGGCCTCGGCGGTCCCCAGGTCGTGGTGCTGGGGTCGGGGGTGGTGGCCGCCGTGCTCGCCCGCTCGGCCGGGGCGTCCCTGGCCGTCGTTGCCGTGCCGGTGGCGCTGGCCGCCCTGGCTGCCCTGGTGCGGGTGGGCGGGCAGCCGGCGCTGGAGGCCGTGCCCCCGGCCGGCGCCTTCGCCCTGCGTGCCGTGCGCCGTCGCAACCGCTGGTTCGCCCCCCTCCCCTGGCTGGGCGGTGAACCGTCGGCCACCCCGGCCCTTCCCCCTGCCCTCGACGGCCAGGTGGTGCTCGGCGTCGACGCCGACGCGGCCGGCTTCGCCACCCCCGGCCGCCTCGCCGTGGTGCACGACCGCCGGGGCGGGCGGGTGTCGGCCACCGTGGCGGTGTCCGGCGGTGCCTTCTGTCTGGTGGAGCGAGCCGAGCAGGACCGCATGGTGGCACTGTGGGCCGAGGCCCAGGCTGCCTACTGCCGCCAGGCCAGCCCCGTCGTGGCCATCCGCTGGAGCGAGTGGGCGGCACCGGCCGATGTTGCCGACCAGCTGGGCTGGCTGGACGACCACGGCGGCGATCCCGAGGACCCCGCCGTCGCCTCCTACCGCAGCTTCGTGGAGTCGGCCGGTCGCCGGGCCTTCCGCCACGAGGTGCTGGTGAGCCTGGTCGTCGACCTCGGCCGCCTGGGTGGGGCGCGAGGGACCGAGGGTCGACTGGCCGCCGGCGTCGAGGCCCTGTGCGCCGAGCTGCGCCAGTTCTCCGAGCGCCTGGCCGGGGCCGGGCTGGTGGTGTCCGCTCCGCTGTCGCCCGCCGAGCTGGCCCGGGCTCTCCGCCTGCGCCTCGACCCCACCGCCGCCCTCCTCCTCGACGCCCGGGGCCGAAGCCTCGGCCAGTTGGCCGGCCTCACCAGCCTGGCCAGCGCCGGGCCGCTGGCCACCGACTCGTCGTGGTCGACGTGGCGGGTGGACGAGTCCGTCCACCGGGGGTTCCTGGTCACCGAGTGGCCCCGGGTGGACGTGGCCGCCGCCTGGATGGCCGACCTGGTGCTGCCCGGCGGGGTCGTCCGCTCCATCGCGGTGGTGGCCGAGCCGGTGCCGGTCCGCACCAGCCGCCGGGCCATCGAGCGCCAGGCGGCCAAGCTGGCCTCCGACGCCGATCACCGCGAGCGCACCGGCTTCCGGGTCGGCGCCGCCCACACCCGGGCCGAGGCGGCGGTGGCCGAGCGGGAGGCCGAGCTGGTGGCCGGCTTCGCCGAGTTGCGCTTCGCCGGCGTGGTGGTGGTCTCGGCCGCCTCGGCGCAAGCGCTGGAGGAGGCGGCCAAGGCCATGGTGGCCCGGGCCGACGCGGTGGGCATCGAGCTCAAGGCCCTGAGCGGGCGCCACGACCAGGCCCTCGGCGCCTGCCTGCCCCTCGCCCGCACCGTGGCCCCGGGGGCGGCGTCATGAGGCTGCTCGGCATCGGGGCGCCGGGCCTGCGGGTCCCCCGGCACCGCACCACCACCGCCCACCTGGGCGCCCTCTACCCGTTCCAGGCCGAGGCCGGACTCGGTCCCCGGGGCATCCTGCTCGGCACCGACGAGGTGGCCGGCGAGGCCGGGTTCTGCTTCGACCCCTTCGAGCTGTACACGGCCAAGGCGCTCACCAACCCCAACATGGTGGCGGTGGGCGAGCCCGGCTCGGGCAAGTCGGCGGCGCTCAAATGCTTCGTGCACCGCTGCCTGGGTGCCCTGCGCTCGCCCGGCGGACTCCCGCGCTGGGGGGCCATCGTCGACCCCAAGGGCGAGTACACGCCACTGGCCGAGGTCCTCGGCCTGGAGGTGGTGCGCCTCTACCCCGGGGGCCCGGCCCGCCTCAACCCCCTCGACGCCGGCCCCGCCGGAGCGTGGGCCACGCCGGGCGAGCTGGCGGCCCGGCGCACCGCCATGGTGGTGGCTCTGGTCGGCGCCGTCCTGCGCCGGGAGCTGCACCAGATCGAGGACGCCGCCCTGGGCTGGGCCCTCGACGCCCTCGAGCGGTCCAGCGGACCCACCCTGGCCGACGTCGCCCACCTGCTCGCCGCGCCCGGCGCCGAGATGGCCGAGCGGGCCGCCACCACGCCCGCCGAGCTGGCCCGGCGCGTCGAGGAGGTGCGCTTCGCCCTCGGGAAGTTGCTGGACCGCAGCCTGCGGGGCATGTTCGACGGCGCCTCCACCCACGCCGCCGACTGGTCGGGGCGCGGGATCGTCCTCGACCTGTCCGTGGTGCGCGACGACCCCGACGCCCTGCGGGTGGTGATGGTGGCGGCCACCGCCTGGCTGCAGGCCGCCCTGGCCTGCCCCGAGACCGCCCACACCCCGCGTCGCATCCAGGTGCTGGACGAGGCGTGGGCCCTGCTGGCCGACGAGCGCACGGCCCGCTACCTGCAGAGCTGCTGGAAGCTGTGCCGCTCCTACGGGGTGGCCAACGTCGCCATCGCCCACCGCATCAGCGACCTGTCGGCCCAGGCCGACGACGGCACCGCCACCGCCAAGATCGCCCACGGCCTGCTGGCCGACACCCAGACCCGGGTGCTGTTCGCCCAGGCTCCCGACCAGCTGGAGATGGCCACCAAGATGTTCGGGCTCAGCGAGCCGGAGGCGGCCACGGTGGCCCGGCTGCGCCAGGGCCAGGCCCTGTGGAAGGTCGGCGGCGTCTCGGCCGTGGTGCACCACGCCCTGGCCGACGACCAGCGCCCGTTCTGCCTGACCGACGCCAGGCTGGAGGTCTGACGTGGCCCCGCGCCGTCTCCCCGGTCCCGACCTGGCCGGGCCCGACCCGGTCACCGAGCGCCTCTTCGCCGTCGCCGTCCTCGCCATCGGTGCGCTGCTCGCCATGGTGTGGGCCGGCGCCGCCCTGGCCGCCGCCCTGGGCGGCACCTGGCCCCTGCCGGCCGGACTGGCCGACGCCGCCGGGGCGGCGGTCCGCCTCCCCTCCCGCGCCGGCCACCCGGCGTCGGCCTGGGCCGCTCCGGCCCGCGACGTCCTGCCCGACGCCGCCCTCTACTGGGTCGCCCAGGGGGCGGTGATCGCGGCAGTGGTCGCCGCCATGGTGGCCGGGGCACGGGTGTGGCGGCGCGCACGCGACACCGACGGCCTGGGAGTCGACCGATCCGCCGCCTTCGCCGGCCGGCACGACCTCGCCCCCCTCCGCGTCGACGGCCCGGTGCCGGGACGGCTGGTACTCGGTCGCGTGGGCAACGCCCTGGTGGCCACCGAGGCGGGCACCAGTGTGTGCCTGGTGGGCCCCTCCCAGTCGGGCAAGACCACCGGGCTGTGCGTGCCGCTGCTGTTGGAGCAGGGCCCGGGCGGCGGGGCGGTGCTGGCGGCCAGCGTCAAGGGCGATGTCTACGGCGCCACCCAGCTGCGCCGGTCCAGCCTGGGCGAGGTCAAGGTCTTCGACCCCACCTGCTCGGTGGTGGCCCGCTCCGCCACCTGGTCGCCCCTGCGGGCGGCGGGCACCGTCACCGGCGCCCAGGCCGCGGCCCGGGCCCTGGTGGACGTGGCCAGCCGGGGCGGGGTGGAGAACGGCGACTTCTGGATGGAGGCGGCCACCGACCTGTTGTGGTCGCTGATGTTCGTGGCGGCCGGCACCGGCGCCACCATGGCCGACGTGGTGCGCTGGGTCACCACCCACGACCGGCCCGTCTACTCGGGCGACGGCCAGCTGGTGCGTCAGGGCGAGGTGGCCGAGGCCCTGGGCGAGCTGAGTGCCGGGGGCGGTGGCCCCTCGTCGGCCGAGGTGCGCATCGTGTCGGAGTCTCTGGGCGGGATGTGGAGCGCGGACGAGCGCACCCGCTCCAGCATCTACACCACGGCCCGCACCGTCATCGCCGCCTGGTCGGACCCGGTGGTGGCCCGCTCCGCCGAGGGCAGCGAGATCACCCCGGAGTGGCTGCTGTCGGGCGACAACACCCTGTACGTGGTGGCCCCGGCCCGGGCCCAGGGCCGGCTGCGGCCGGTGTTCTCCGGCCTGGTGGCCGACATGGTCAGCGAGGCGTTCGACGTGGCCACCCGCTGCGGCGGCGAACTGGATACCAAGTTGCTGGTGCTGCTGGACGAGGCGGCCAACATCTGCCCGGTCAAGGAGCTGCCGGCGTGGTGCTCCACCTGCGCCAGCCACGGCATGACGCTGGTGACGGTGTGGCAGGACCGCTCCCAGCAGCGCCTGCGCTACGGGGCCGAGGGCGCCGAGACCATCTGGAACAACTCCGGCGCCAAGGTGGTGCTGTCCGGCCTGGCCGACAAGGCCACCGCCGAGGTGGCGCCCATGCTCGGCGAGGAGGACTACGAGCGCACCTCGTCCTCCCTCGACCTGTCCGGCGGCCGGCGCTCGGTGTCCACCCAGTCGGCCACCCGGCGCCTGGTCAGCTCCGACTCCCTGCGCCGCCAGGCGCCGGGCCAGGGCCTGCTGGTGTACAAGCACCTGGCCCCCATGCGCCTGCGCCTTCGGCCCTGGCACGCCGAGCGCGACCTGCGGGTGCTGAAGGAGCGCGGGCGGTGAGCCGCCATCTGCTCGACGCCCTCGATCCCGAGCTGGTGGTGTGGGTCGGCTGGGACCCGCCCCTTGCCACCTTCTTCCTCCAGGTGGAGCCGCCCGGGGGCGTGGACGGCGACGGCCTGGTCGTCTGGCTCGGTACCGACCGGGGCGAGATCGACGACGCGGCGGAGGTGGTGGCGCGCCTGTCCGAGTGGGCCGAGGTGCCCGAGGACCTGGTGGAGCGCCTGGAGTGGGACCGGTGCACGAACACCTGATGACCGAGCCCGACCGGGCCGTGCTGATCGACGCGCTGTCGGCGCCGACCGCGCCTCTGCGGGGCCCGACCGGCGGGCGCTCCGTGGTGGTCACCACCGTCGCCGTCGAGCCCGACGCCGGGGGCGGCCTTGTGGGCACGGCCGAGGTGTGGCTGCGCCATGCCGGACAAGGCGCACGCCCGGTGGGCGAGCACGTCGTCGCCCTGCGCCGCGTCCCCGAGCTGGAGGCCACAGCGCTGGCGCTTTCGGCGCCGGACGAGCTGGCCGGGATGCTGGTCGGCCACACCATGGTCCGACTCGCCGCCGCCGATGTCGCCCGGGTGCGAGGACGCGGTGCGCCGCCGGGCCGACATGCGGCCTGGGCGCGGGTGCTCGGTTGGGACCCCGTCGCCGCCGACCACAACGGGGCCGAGCTTGCCGCCGCCATGTCCCGCGGGTGCCAAGCCCTCGTGGAGGAGGGGTACCCGGCCGCCGACGTGGTGAGGTTCGTGGCCGACCTGCGCCGGGCGGTGCGGGTGAGCTGGATGGCGAGCGTGCGCCGACCCGACGTCCTCGGCCATCCCGGCGTCAAAGACGCCGCCGTGCGGCGGTTCTGGGAGCGGGTGCTGGCTCACGTCACCCC
Source organism: Acidimicrobiales bacterium (assembly GCA_050744905.1). Taxonomy (GTDB): domain Bacteria; phylum Actinomycetota; class Acidimicrobiia; order Acidimicrobiales; genus DATLFN01. Next base: position 5,038 of record JBOGHR010000255.1, on the reverse strand, counting down.
GGCCGAGCTGGCGGGCATGGGGCCGGTGGTGGAGGCCGGCGAACACGTGGGCGCGTGGGTGCTGCGCCGAGGTGGGGCGGAGTGGGTCGGCGTGCACGAGTTCAACCCGCTGGGCGCCCGCCTGGCCCGGGCCATGCGGCGGGCCGAACTGCAGCCCCACTACGGCACCGGCTTCCACCCCCGGGGCCTGGGCGCATGACAACAGGAGCCATGGACGCCCAGCAACGGGTGCAGGTTCGAGCGGGGCTCTTGCGTTTGCAGACGGTCCTGAAGGGTGAGAGGGCGTCGCCGCTCGAGGAGGTGAGCGTCGCCCGCCGGATCGCCCAGGAGGCCCAGGCCGCCTTCGTGTTCGAGGTGAAGGCCGCCCGCGGCGCCGGGCACTCCTGGGAGCGCATCGCCGAGCACGCGCCCGGCTTCGGGCCCGTTCCTGGGGATGACGGCGCCCAGCGCCTCTTCGAGTCGCTGACGTCCGCCTCGGGTGGCCGCAGCGCCAGCGTGGGCTGGCGTTGCGCGAGCTGTGACAGCGTCGTCGTCGACCGCGGCCCTTACGGCGGCCATCCCTCCGACGCCGAGCATGGACACCTCGAGGAGTGCGGGCGTCACCGCGTTGACGTCGAGCGCTACCTCGCCGATCTGAGAGACCCGCCCGGGTCAGACCCGGTTGAACCCGGCACTCCCCGCCCGGTCGGCCAAGGCATCGACCTCGGACTCGGATTGGAGTGAGCGGTGGTGGCGGCCAAGCCCGGGGACGGCACCACCCGTTCGGTCCCGGTCAGCGTCGCCGCTCTCGACGCGGCCCGACTGCGGGCAGGCGCGCTTGGCCGGCGCTTCGCCGTCGCCGACCTCGACGACGTGCTCGTGGCCGGCGCCGTCGCCTACGCCCGGAGCTACCAGGGCGCCTTCCCGTTCATGGTCATGATGCGCCGGGCGTCGCGCCGACCGTTGAGCGAGCCCCAAACCGTCGGCGTCCTCAACTGCCTGCGGGCTGACGTGCTCCACCAGGGGCCAAGCAGACTGGTGGACGTCGCCGGAGTGCCGGACGGCGCCTACGCCGTGGAGAACCTCAGCGGCGACATCACCTTCCTGCGCTTCGCCCGGGTGGCGGCTGGCCCCCGAACCGGATGGGTCCTCGTCGACCAGGAGGTCGGCGACGACCTACGAGCGCGCGGCTACCAGCGTCCGGGTGGGTCATATCGTGGGCTGCTGGCCGAGCTGGTGGCGGCGGTCGTGGCCGACCCCCTGGCCGCGGCCGCCCGCTACGGACGGGAGCGCCGGGTCTGCGGCCTGTGCGGGCGCCGGCTCACATCGACCGAGAGCCGTGGCCGCGGTCTCGGTCCTGTCTGCTGTGCGCGGCTGGCCGGCGATCGGACGTGGCGGGCAGCTGGGACCCGCGCCAAATAGCGCCGGATCGGTGCGGCCGGCTGTGGCCCGCCGACCCGCCGATAGGTGCGCCCTCGACCGGCGGATGCCGCCTCGGCCATGTGACGCCGTCCCACGCTGACCCCCGCAGCGCGCTGCTGCGTCGTCGTGAGTGGCCGTTCGCGCGGGGGACGGCCGCACGCCGCTGTCGGCCTCAGTCGTCTCGACATCGACCACCTTTGGACGGCAGTTTGAATGCCATTCGGGTGCACAGCATCGAGATGACGACGTCCCACACCGACGTACAGTCATGGGTATGGACAAGCTTGGGCCGGTCCACTGGGGCAGCTTCCCAGGCGAGTATCTGGAACTCGCGATGGCTGTGATGGTCGCCCAGGATCACCCGGACACGATGAGGCGAACACCCGCGAGCGGCGACGGCGGGATCGATCTGATGATTCCCGACGGCGAAGGGTACGAGGTCCGACAGGTCAAGCGCTTCAGTGGCCGGATCGGAACCAGCGAGCAGCGCCAGATCACGAACTCGTGGGAGACTCTCCGTGACAGTCCGCGGCTGTCACGACCGATTACCGCCTACGCGGTGGTCGCGCCGGTCGACCTGACGCCCGATGAGCAGGACTGGTTCGACAAGCTGGTGAAGGACTCGCCGTGGCCGGCGCGGTGGCTCGGTGAGGTGCACTGGCACGATCTCGCATCACGGCACCCCCACGTCATCGACTACTTCTTCGGCGGCGGCCGGGACAAGATCGCCAGACGATCGCGCGCTCTGCAGGCGATGTCGATCGACCCCATGCGACCACTCGAGCCCGCCGACGTCGGGGGGGCGATCGGGACAATGGTTACGGCGCTGAACAAGGAAGACCCCCACTACCGGTACGAGGTCCGAACGTCGGCGCGACCACCGAGCGTCGAGGAGGTCGAGGATGACGCCGTGATGGCGCAATCCCAAAGCCTCTCGGACGGCCGTTACTTGACGATCAGCGTCCACCCGAGGCACCTCTACGCCCTGCAGGACGCGCCCATCCAGGGCACGATCAAGCTGAACGTCCCGGACCTCTCGAAGGTTCCTGGTCTGCGCGAGAAGATCGAGGGGTTCCAGCACTTCGGGCGAGCCCTCGATCTCCCTGAGGGTCTAGTGAGCTTCGCGCTCGCTGCACCCGGGGGCCTCGGCGGCGAACTCACCAGCGGGACGGCGTGGATCGGTCCTGCGGTCGCCACGCACGAGGTTCCTCCGGTCCGCTTGGTCGTGGTCTCACCAGAGGGTGAGGAACTCGCGGAGCTAGAGGTCGAGCTTCACGCCCCGACCTCGGGGTCCGGCAGGTGGCGCGTAGGTGCAGTTTCGCGACCGAGCAGGAGTCTTCACGGGCTCCTTGCGCATGAGCCCACTCACCGAGGAAGTCGCGAAGCTCGACATCAACTTCAGCCTTGTGAACCTGGCGGGTCGACCGGTCGTGGAAGTGCTACCGGCGGTACGGCTCGTGGCCGCCTTCGAGTCACCGAACCAGCTCCAGGTCCGCCCGCAGTACGGAAACCAGGTGTGGACGCAGACGTCCATCACGGAAAGCTTCGGAATCGGTCAGAGCGGACTACGCCACCTCGAGGACCTGGCGGTCGCGCAGCGCTACGCGAGCGGGCCCGTGCTCTTGCCGGACGAGATCGACCGTGCGTTCGCGGCGGAGCTCAACGAATACGTCCGGCTCCTTGGCGGCGAGGTCATCACGGGAACGTGGGACGAGGTGACGCTCGGGCTCTCGGTGCCGCGGACCGACCTGCAGGAGCGGCTGGGCGAACCAGCTGCGCTGGCTATGGACGGCGAGGTCTCCACAGCTGTCGGCGACGCGACGATCGAGCTCGGGCCGTTCACGACGATCCTCCACGCAGCCGTGCTGGCTCCCCAACAGCCCGACGATGTGTTTCAGGCGCGCGTCGTGCCAGTCGGAGACCGGACCTTCACCAAACGAGCGGGTCCGCTCGCCCGATCGCCGAACTGACGGCAATCAGCTAATACGGGAGCGGTGCTCGGCCTTTACGGGCGTCGACGGCCGCGGCTTCAACGCGAGCCGCTCTCGATCGTCTTGTGGATGGATCTGGAGTCGTGACCGGAGCCTCGTTGAACTCCATGTGTTCGACGAATCGAGAACACGAGCACCCGTCGTCTGTCGACGTCCGGAATCCCGGGCAGCGGTGTCACCGCTGGCTCCGTTGGGGCCGCGTGCACTCGGTCGCGAGACGCCAATCGTCAGGCGGCCGCTGACAGCCGACGATGCTGCAATTAGCCGCTGGCGTCGCTCACTGTTGAACGCCACGCTGGTTGAGGACGCACAGGTGGCGTAGCGACATCGAGGGTGGAGACGGTATGGGGGCAGCCTTCGGGTTGCCCTTCTTCGCGTGTGGCGTCAGCGTGCACACGACCTGACGCGCAAGGACCCTCCCGGCAATTCACTTGGCAGTGACGGGAGGGCCCTTCCTGATGCCCGGAGCGTTGGTGGCAGCGCAGGCGGAGACGATCCGCGTCCTGCGCGAACAGAACGAACGGCTCGGGGCCCGGGTGGTCGAGCTGTGTGCTGCGAACGAGCAACTCCAGGCGCGGATGGGCGAACAACTGGAGCGCCAGGCAGGCCAGCACTCGGCGAACTCAGGCAAGCCGCCGTCGCGTGACCCGGCCGCCGAGCGCCAGCGTCAGGCCGAGGAGCGCAAGCGACGCAAGGACGAGAGCACGGGCACTGACGAGGGTGAGGGCGACGCCGGCGGCGAAAAGCGCCGACGCAAGGGCAAGCAGCGAGGCTCGAAGGGCTCGGGCCTGGCCTTCTCACCGAGCCCCGACACGGTGGTCGACCACCGGCCGGAGCGCTGCGGCGGCTGTGGGGGCGACCTCGATGACGAGGCCAGCACCGGCTTCGCGGCCCGCCAGGTCATCGACCTGCCCGAGGTCACGCCCATGGTGACCGAGCACCGTGCCCACACCTGCCGGTGCCGCTGCGGGACCGACAGCACCGCCGCGTTCCCCGACGCGGTGCGGGCCCCGGTGTCGTATGGGCCGCGAGTGCGGGCGGTGGTCGCCTACCTGCTCGGACGCCAGCACATCCCGAACCGCCGGGTGGCGGAGACCCTCGCCGACCTGTTCGGCCTTTCGATCTCCACCGGCGCCATCGACTCCATCTACTCCGACGCGTCGAGGCGCCTGCGCGGCTTCATCGCTGCCCTCGTCGCCTACCTGCGCACGCTGCCCGTGCTGCATGCCGATGAGACCACCGACCGGGTCGGGACCAAGAACTGCTGGATGCACGTGGTGTCCACCGCCTTGTTCACCCTGATCCACGCCTCGGTGACCCGAGGAGGCGACGCCATCGACGAGGCGGGGGTCCTGCGGGGCTACCGGGGGGTGATCGTGCACGACCGCCTGGCCATGTACTGGAAGCTGAAGGCGAAACACGGCTTGTGCGGGGCCCATCTGCTCCGCGACCTCGCCGATGTCGCCATCGGCATCACCCAGACCGCATGGGCGGCCGGGCTCGCCGGCCTGCTCGTGGAGATCAACGCCGCCTGCGAGTCCGCCCGCCAACGCGGCCTGAAACAGCTCGGCCCCACCCACCAGCGGGCCTTCGCCTCCCGCTACGACGCCCTCGTCGCAGATGGCCTGGCCGCCAATCCCACCCCG
>JBOGHR010000254.1:0-3624 GCA_050744905.1 Acidimicrobiales bacterium | reverse complement strand
GGCCACCTCCTCGCGGGCCACGCCGGCGAGGTCGCCGAGCAGGCGGGCGACGTCGCGCACCGGGCCCTCGGACGCCTGGCGCAGCACCACCGCCACCAGGTCGGCGCTGCGGTCGTCGAGCGCGGCGGCGAAGTCGGCCAGCGCCGCGTCGCCACCTTGAGAGTCAACCGGGACATGCTGGCCAGTGGCCCCAGTGCGTTCCCGCAGGTCAGAAGGGGTGCGCCTGTCTTCCGGGCCACCCTCCGTGCGGCCAGGATCGCCGATTGGAGTGGCAAACGGAGTGGCAGGCCGCAGCTCGCCGGCGCTGGGATCCGCCGCCTGCCTTCGCCGATCCGGAGAGCGTGGAGGAAGTTCGGCCAGCCCAGCCAGCGCGAGAGGCCGAGCCAACGACGCCGCCATCTGCCACCGTTTACCGGCTGCAGCCAAGCTGTCCTGTACGGCGATCGGACCGCTATCACTCAACTCGGCACCCGCCGGCGAACACCGAATGCCCGCCCGCCGTCTACTCCTAGTCCATCGCGGCGATTGTTGCCCCCGCCACGGCTTCCAGCCAATCGGGCGTCTTCTCCTGGCCCCCTTCGGAAGAGGACAACAAAGTTGGGTCCGGTCCGGAGAGGCCGAAGAGCGGCTCGCCGTCGAGGACGTAGGCGCGATGCATCCGCCGTGCGTGCGCGGCGAGCTTGGCTGCCGTGTCCGGCCCACCCCGCACGACCAGCAGCTCGTCGCCGGTGATGGGCTCCGGACGAACGTGCGGCCGCAGCTCCTCAGGGCCGGCGGTCACCCGGCGGTGCGACCGGCGCCCACGGGCTCGTCGAGGAGTCGCCCGAGCAGGTCGGCCGCGTCCCGGTCGGCCTCGGCCAGGAAGTGCGAGTACACGTTGAGCGTGATGGCGGCGTTGCGGTGACCGAGGCGGCCGGCGACGGTGCGCACGTCGGCGCCGGCCGACAGCAGCCGGGTGGCCACGAAGTGGCGGAGATCGTGCAGACGGATGCCGGTGACGCCGGTGCGGCGGCACAGCCGGGCGAAGGACCGGCTGGCCGAATCCGGATGCCACGGAGTGCCTGCATCGACCTCGGCGCTGAACAGGTAGGCGTCGGGGCCGGTCACCACGCCCCGGCTGATCGTCACCCGGCCGGCATCGAGGTCGACGTCACACCACCGCAGGGCCACCAGCTCGCTGCGGTGGGCGCCGGTGGCCGCGGCCACCAGGATGAGGTCGGCCAGGTCGGGGGCGGCCTCGCCAGCGGCGGCGAACAGCTTCGCCAGCTGGGCCGGCGAGGGCGGCTGGATGTCGGGCGCGTGGTTACGGAGCGGACGTTATGTTGCGGGGCCGCAGCGCGGTACGCCGGATACCGAGTGGCTGAGGACAACCAAGAGCGCCATGCATTCGTTCGCCGGCGCCGCGGGGATTCGCAGATCCCTTGCCTGTTGCCGCGCCTGACCCACACGGGGCCCGTCACTCCGGCGAATCACTGTCCCAAGAGTGGTTTGCGGCATGCTGCGCTGCTCGTCCTCCGGACTAGGACGAAGGGCGATCGGCGTCGAGTGTCAGCGCTCGGCGGCTGCGCGGCGTAACCGCCGTGCTGGTTCCGCCTGCACACCCGGGGTTCGGCCCGTCACACCGGCCGCTACGTGGGTCAGGTGGCATCCGTCGGATCGATGAGGCGATATCCCACTCCGGGCTCGGTCACCAGGTGCGGCCGGCCGGGGTCGTCCTGGAGCTTTTTCCGCAGCTGGCTGGCGTAGACGCGGAGGTATTGCGTCTCCGTGGCGTACTCCGGACCCCATACCTCGCGAAGCAGCATCCGATGGGTCACGACACGTCCCGGGTGGCGGGCCAGCGCGGTCAGCAAGGCGAACTCCTTGGGCGTGAGGTCGACCTCCCTGCCTCGTACTCGGACGCGGCGGTGAGACGGATCAACCTCGATGTCGCCGACCCGGAGCGCGGGAAGGGCATCGTCGGTCTGCTTCGTACGGCGGTGGCGGAGCGCGACACGGACTCGAGCGAGGAGCTCGGGCGTCGAGAAGGCTTGGTCACGTAGTCGTCGGCTCCCTCGTCCAACGCCTCGACCTTGCGCGATTCCGCTCCCTCTGCCGTGAGAACGATGATCGGGATGTCGGTCCATCTCCGCAGTTGCCGGCAGACGTCGATGCCATCGATGTCGGGCAGGCCGAGGTCGAGGATGACGACCGAGGGAGTGCGGATGGCCACCTCGGCGAGTGCCTCCGCCCCGGTTGTCGCCACGGCCACCCGATGGTCCCGAGCCTGCAGGGCGGCGCTGATGGCCCGGACGATGCCGGGCTCGTCGTCCACCACGAGGATGAGCTCACCCTCGGGAGGCATGGAGCTTCGGAACGCTGAAGGTGAACCGTGCGCCTCCGCTCGGGGCGCCGTCGGCGCTGATCTCGCCGCCGTGCGCCTCGACGATGGCCTTGCAGATGGCCAGACCAATGCCGCTCGACGAGCTCCCGTCGCCGCGCCGGAATGCCTCGAAGATCCGCCGGCGCTCGAACCGGGCGACGCCTGGGCCTTCGTCGTCCACCCAGATCTCCACGGCGTCGCCGGCGCCCCGGCCGCCGACGCGCACCGTCGACCTCACTGGCGTATGGCGGGCTGCGTTCTCAAGCAGGTTGCTCACGACCTGCTCCAGCTGGGTGTAGTCGCCGTCGACCAGCGGTAGCGGCGGCAGCTCGAGCTGTACGCGCCGGTGAGCGAACAGCCGACCGAGGCGCTTGACGGTGTGCGCCACGAGCTCGTCCATCGCCACGGCCTGGTGTTCGGGGCGCAGTGCTCCCGCTTCGATCCGACCGAGGTTGAGCAGGTTGGCGACGAGGCGGTCGAGGCGTTCGGCTTCGTCTGCGACCAGGCCGAGAAGCTCGGCGCGGGTGGCTTCGTCGTAGCGCGCCCCACTGAGCAGATCCGACGCCACCGCACGGATGGTGGCCAGCGGCGTGCGGAGGTCATGGGACACCGCGCGCAGCAGCGCGGCGCGTTGCTCGTCGATCCGTTCCAGCACCATCGCCCGAGTGGCCTCCTCGGCCAGGCGCTCGCGCTCGCGTTGGACCGCCTGGAGCTCGCTGTTGAGCGCCTGCAGCTCCGCGGCACGCTCCTCGGCAGACTGACGCCGTTCCCCTTCCCGGGCAACCAGTGTCCCCACCACCACGGCTACGAGGCCGAACACAGCGAGCGCCACACCGTCATCGAGCGCGTCGACGCTCAGCGTCCAGTGAGGTGGGATGAACACCACGTTGAACGCCACCAGGGCGGCCGGCACCACGACGAGGGCGGCGGTGCGCCCGCCCACCAGGGCGGCGACCACGATGGGAACGACCAAGGCCAGGGCCGGCGAGGCCCGGGTGATGTCGGAGCGGATGGGCACCATGGCGGCGCTGAGCGTCCCCACGAGCACCACGCCCACAAGCGATCCCCAGAGCGTTCGTGGACGGTGGCGAGCCGGCGTCACAGGCTGATCTTTACGGGTTCTTGATGCGCCGGAGGCATTTTTTAGGGCCTCCCGCCATGAATGTGGGTCGGATCAGGGAACCCCCGTTCGTTCATGGGGGAGGACGTGGTCGATGGGGCCCAGGGTCAGCATGATGAGGCCGAGGGCGGCCCGGGCGGAG
>JBOGHR010000253.1:0-5039 GCA_050744905.1 Acidimicrobiales bacterium | reverse complement strand
CCCAGCGGCTGGGCGGGGCCCTGGTGGACGGCGCCGCGTTCCAGCTCGCCGTTCTGGGGCTCGCCGGCCTCGACACGACGGTGGCAGCCGCCCTCAGCACCGCCGCCTACCTGGCCTACGTCGTCGGGCTCACCGCCGTGCGGGGACAGACGCTGGGCAAGATGGCCCTCGGCACCCGGGTGGTCGACGCCGGCACGGGCGCCCTGCCCACCCTGTGGCAGGCGTCGACGCGGACCGTGGTGCCCCTGGCCGGGCTGGTGGTCGACGTGGCGCTCGGCACGGCCGCCGTCGGCGCCTTCTGGGTGCTGACCGTGTACGGGTGGCTCCTGGTCGACGAGCGCCGCCGGGGCCTCCACGACCGGGCGGCGGGCACCGTCGTGGTGGACGTGGCGCGCTCGGAGGCCCACCGGCGGGTGGGCGTGGTGGCCGTCGTGGCGGCGGTGGCGGTGACTGCTGTGCTGGTGGCGGTCGCCCTCGACGAGCTGGAGGAGCAGCCCCTCACCGCCCCCCACGCCGACGGCGGCTGATCGTCCGGTGCCGGGCCGGGCCGCGCCGACGACCGATCGGCCCGCTCGGGCACCGCCCGGGCGGTGAGGTCGACCCGGAGCGGCCCGCGAGCACGCCCCGATGTCGAGCGCCCGCGTCCCGGGCCGGTCCCAGCTCGTCGGATGCGTTCAACAGTTGACGAGACAACGTGTTCGCGGGCTACCATGGTCGGCGTGGGAACCACCCCGCCGGAGGCGCAGCTGGCCGCCTGGCGTGCCTTCCTGCGGGCCCACGCCACCGTGGTGGACCGCCTCGACCACGAGCTGCAGGCCGGCCAGGACCTGCCCCTCACCTGGTACGAGGTCCTCTGGCACCTGGGCCAGGCGGCCGACGACCGGCTCCGGCTGAGCGACCTGGCGTCCCGGCTGCTGCTCAGCCGCAGCGGCATCACCCGCCTGGTGGACCGCATGGTCGCGGCCGGGCTCATCGAGCGCCAGGCGTGCCCCACCGACCGCCGGGGCGCCTTCGCCGCGCTCACGCCCGCCGGCGCCGAGCGCCTCGGGCGGGCCCGCCCCGTCCACCTGCGGGGCATCGACGAGCACTTCGCCCGCCACCTCCGCCCCGACGAGGTCGACGCCGTGCGGGCCGCCCTGGAGCGGGTGGCAGCCGCCGGCCGGGAGGAGGCCGGCGACAGCTGAGGCTGATCCGCTACGCCGTGGAGCACGGCCTGGAGCAGGCCGACCGCGGAATGGCCGCCCGCCCGCCCATGTTGACAATGACCGACTCAGGTTCGAGAGGAGGACGTCGCACATGGCGGTTCGGGCGGAGTGGCGCGAGAAGGACTACTACGACGTGCTCGGGGTGCCCGAGACGGCGAGCGACAAGGACCTGAGCCGCGCCTACCGCAAGCTGGCCCGCCAGCTCCACCCCGACACCAACCCGGGCGACGCGGCGGCCGAGGAGCGGTTCAAGGAGGTCACCGCCGCCTACGACGTCCTCGGCGACCCCGACCGCCGGCGGGAGTACGACGAGGCCCGCCGGCTGCGCTCCGCGGGGGTGGGCGCCGGGCCCGGCGGCCCCGATCGTGGGCCGGGCGGGTTCACCTTCCGGGTCGAGGAGGGCGACCTCGACGGCTTCGGCTTCGCCGGCTTCGACCTGGGCGACCTGCTGGGCGACGTGTTCGCCGGCGGCGGGTCGGACCGGGCCCGGCCGCGGCGGGGCCGCGACCTGGCCGCCGAGCTCGACCTCGACTTCGAAGAGGCGGTGCGGGGCACCACCAGGGCGCTGACGCTGGCCGGCGAGGCAGGCGAACCGGCCCGCACGCTGCGGGTCCGGGTGCCGGCCGGGGTCGACGACGGCGGGACCATCCGCCTGCCGGGGCTGGGCGAGCCCCGCCGCGACGGGGGGCCGGCCGGCGACCTGCTGCTGCGGGTACGGGTCGCCCCCCACCGCCTCTTCGGTCGCCAGGGTCGCGACCTCACCGTCACCGTTCCCGTGACGTTCCCGGAGGCCGCCCTGGGCGCCGAGATCACCGTGCCCACCCTCGACGACCCCGTCACCCTGCGCATCCCGGCGGGCACGCCGTCGGGCCGCACCTTCCGGGTCCGGGGCCGGGGCGTCCCGGGCCGGGGCGACCTGCTGGTGACGGTGGAGGTCGCCGTCCCGCCCCGCCTCTCGCCCGAGCAGCGCCGGGCCGTCGAGGCGCTGGCCGCCACCCTGGGCGACGCCGACCCCCGCGCCGGGCTGGCCGGCTGACGGTGCCGCTGCTCACATCCGGCCGTCGACCCCCAGCAGCCGGGGCCGGGTGACGGCCCGGGCGCCCCGGGCCAGGCCGGCCACGGCCACCGCCCACACGACCACGCCGATGGCGACGCCCGACGCCGTGGTGCCGAACACGAAGCCGCTCGACTGGGCGTAGGACAGCATGATGAGCGGCAGCGTCACCAGCCCCGAGGCCTGCTGGGCGGCGGCCGAGCTCTTCACCCGGGCCGACAGGCGCAGCACCACCGACAGGGTGAGGGCCAGGAACGGCGGCACCACCCAGACCATGAGCACCCACCACTCGGCGGTGGGGAAGAACCAGCCGCCCACCCGGGGGCCGACGATGAGGTTGACGATCAGCGAGTAGACGGCGAAGCCGACCATGGTGGTGAGGTAGCCCGGCACCAGGCTGGCGACCAGCTTGCCGAGGTAGATCTCCCGGTCGGTCGCCGGAGAGTGGGCCAGGAACTCGCCGGTGCCCCGCTCCCGCTCCCCGACCAGGGTGTTGGCTCCGACGGCGGTGGAGATCGTCATGGGCACGATGACGGCCAGGGGGGCGAAGAGGTAGACGGCAAGGGCGAACGAGGTCTGGCCGGCGGCGGAGGCGGTCTGGCCCTCCACCGCCGCCCGGGCCCGCGAGGGCAGGACGTCGACGGCGGTGGCCACGCGCTGGACGGCGGGGGAGCCCTCGGCCGCGGTGATGAGCGAGAGCAGCACGGCCGGCGCCACCACGAAGAAGAACCCCGCCAGGATCACCATGGGCACCCAGAAGTCGGGGCTCTGGCGGAGCTGGCGCAGGTCGGTGCGGGCCACCGTGGCCAGCCGCGACCAGCTCACTGTGCCGTCTTCCCCGGCCGGGGCCCCAACCCCGGCCTCCTCGCCGCGACGGGGGCCCCAGCCCCGTCCGGCGCCGTGCCCTCGCCCGAGCGGCGGCGGGCGGCGAAGTAGAGCTCCTCCAGGGTGGGCTCGTGGGGCGTGACCCGGCGCAGGCGGGCGCCGGCGGCGACCAGGGCGGCGACCAGGTCGGGCACGCGGGCCAGGTCGTCCACGGTGATCACCGCCCCCGGCCCGTTGCGCTGGTAGCCGAGCACGCCCTCGGCGCCCACCACGCGGTCGAGCGCCTCCGGGTCCTCGGCGTCGACGGCGACGGTGGGATGGGGCCAGTAGCGGGCGACCAGCTCGGCCGGCGTGCCCGACACCAGGTCCCGGCCCGCCTCCATCATCACGACCTGGTCGGCCAGGCCCTCGGCCTCCAGCAGCAGGTGGGTGCACATGACCACCGTCTTGCCACCGGCGGCCATCTCGTCGATGAGGTGCAGCACGGCGTGGGAGGACTCGGGGTCGAGGCCCGACGTGGGCTCGTCGAGCAGGAGGAGGGCGGGGTCGTGGAGGACGGCCCGGGCCAGCGCCAGGCGGGTCTTCATGCCCGTCGAGTAGCCGGCCACCCGCAGGGGGAGGGCGGCGTCGATTCCGAAGCGGGCGGCGCTCGACTCGATGGGGGCGGACGGGCCCAGCCCGTACAGGTCGGCCGCGTACCGCAGGTTGTCGTACCCCGACAGCCGGTCGTAGAGGGCCGACCTGGCCGACACCACGCCGCAGCGCCCGCGCACCTCCTGGCCGTCGGCGCCGGGGTCGAGGCCGAAGACGCGCACGCGGCCCTCCTCGGGCGGCAGGGCGCCGGTGATCATCCGCACCGCCGTCGTCTTGCCCGCGCCGTTGGGGCCGAGGAGCACGGTGAGCGTCCCCTGGGGCACCCGCAGCGACAGCCCGTCGAGGGCGACCACCCCGCCGAAGGAACGCCGCACCCCGTCGAGCAGCACCACGTCGTCGGCGGGCATCCGCCCAAGGCTACCGGCGCGACCGGCGGCGCCCGCCTCAGCCCAGGGCCCGCCCCATGGCGTGGAGGGCGAGCCCGGCGGCGGCGCCCACCACCGTGCCGTTGATGCGGATGTACTGGAGGTCGGGGCCGAGGAGCAGCTCGAGGCGCCAGGCGGTCTCCTCCCCGTCCCAGCGGGCGATGGTCCCGGCGACGAGGTGGGTGATCTCCCCGGAGAAGTGGCGGACGACGTAGCCGGCGGCCGTCTCCACCCCCTCCTGGGCCCGGTCGACCAGCGCCGGGTCGTCCCCCAGGCGCCGGGCCGCTGCGCCGAGCACGGCCTCCAGGCGCAGGCGCAGCGGGGAGCAGGGGTCGCCGGCCTGGGCCCGCAGCCCGGGCTTGGCCTCCGCCCACAGCGACGCCAGCCATTCCCGCAGCTGGGGCTGGTCCAGCAGCTCGGCCTTGAGCTGGTCGCCCCGCTCCCGCAGCGCGGGGGAGGTCTCCAGCTCCTCGGCCAGGCGTTCGAGGCGCTCGTCGAGCCGGCGGCGCAGCTCGTGGTCGGGGTCGTCGGCCACCTCCCGCAGGACGGCCCGGGTGCGGTCGACGAGCCGCTCGAAGATGCGGTGCTCCACGGCGGCCCGGCAGCCACCAGGGCGAGCGCCGCCCGAAGCGCTCGGCCAGCTCGCCCCGGTGCTCGTCCAGCCACCGCTCCAGGCCGGCCACGGCGGCGCCCAGCACCTCGTCGTGGCGTCCCTCGGCAGTGGCGAACCGCAGCGCCCGGCCGGCCAGGGGGGCGAGCGCCACCGGACCGGCCCGGTCCCGCACCACGTCCTCCAGCAGGCGGTGGACCTCGTCGTCGTCCACCAGGTCGGCCACCGCCGCCACGGCGTCCGCCACGTGGCCGGCGACCCGCTCGGCGTTGGCCGGCTCGGCCAGCCAGCCGACCGCCCGCCGGGCCACCCGGGCGGCCCGCAGG
>JBOGHR010000252.1:0-2719 GCA_050744905.1 Acidimicrobiales bacterium | reverse complement strand
GGGCCGCTCGGGCCGCTCGGGCCGCTCGGGTTGCTCGGGCTCTTGGCCCGGCCGGATGGCGTTCCACTCGCCCATGGCCCGCAGGACGAGGACCGCCACCACCGCGACCCCGCCGGCGCCCACCAGGCCGCCCACCACGGCGCCCGCCCCGGTGGCGGCGTCGCAGTCGTCGCACTGGAGGCTCACGAACGAGCCGCCGATGAGGGCGCCGCAGGCGCCGGCCACCACGATGGCGCAGAAGGCGAGCAGCCGGGCCCGCCGGGAGGGCAGGGCCGACAGCCGTCGCTCGTCGCCCGCGCCCACGGCGGCGAATCGTATGCTGGCCGGCGGTGCGCGCCGCCATCGTGATGCCGACCTACGAGGAGGCGGGCAACATCTCGGTGGTCCTGCCCCGGGTGCGGGCGGCGGCGCCCGACGCCGACGTGCTCGTGGTCGACGACGCCAGCCCCGACGGCACCGCCGACCTGGCCGAGGCGGTGGGCCGGGAGGCGGGACGGGTCACCGTGATGCGCCGGAGCGGGCCCCGGGGCTTCGGCGCCGCCTGCCGGGCCGGCTTCGGCTGGGCGGTGGACGGTGGCTACGACGTGGTCGTGGGCATGGACGCCGACCTCTCCCACGACCCCGACGCCCTGCCCTCGCTGTTGGCGGCGGTGGAGGAGGGCGCCGACCTGGTGGTCGGCTCCCGCTACGTCCCCGGCGGGGCCATCCCCAACTGGCCCGTCCACCGCCGGGCCCTGTCGCGCTGGGGCAACCGGTACGCCACCGCCCTCCTCCGCCTCCCCGTCTCCGACGCCACCTCCGGCTACCGGGCCTACCGGTCGTCGATGCTGCGCCGCATCAGCCTCGACCGCCAGCGGGCCAACGGGTACGGCTTCCTCATCGAGATGGTCTACCGGGTCGCCCAGCAGGGCGGGACCGTCGTCGAGGTGCCCATCGTCTTCGTCGACCGCGAGCGGGACGGCTCGAAGATGTCGGGCCGGATCGTGGTCGAGGCCATGGCGCTGGTCACCCTGTGGGGGCTGCGCGACCTGGCCCGCCGCCTGGCTCCCGCCCGCCGGAGGCGGCCTCTGCGGCTGCGGACAGGCGAGAAGCGACAGGGCGGAGGCGGCGCGAGCCCCGCTCGCCCGCCGGAGCACGATCCGACTCGACCGAATGGAGTGAGCGAAGCGAACGAATGAGGTCGAAGATCTAGCCGCCGAGCCGGGCCAGGTCGCAGACCTGGCCGGCGGTGGCCCGGACCAGGGCCTCGGGGGCGACGGGGAAGTTCACCGACGGGGTGCCCGCCGCCGCCCACACCTCGTCGTGGAGGAGCAGGTCGTCGTCCACGAACACCCGGAGGGGCTCGCGGTGGCCGAAGGGCGGGACGCCCCCCACCGGGAAGCCGGTCGCCTCCCGCACCGTGTCGGCGTCCTCCCGCCAGGCCCGCTCGCCGCCGGCGGCCGCCGCCAGCTTGGCCTCGTCGAGCTGGTTGGCCCCGCCCACCAGGGCCACGACCACCTCCCCGTCGACGCAGAACACCAGCGTCTTGACGATCTGGGCGAGGTCGACGCCGATGGCGAGGGCGGCGTCCACCGCCGTGCGGGTGCCGTCGGGGAACTCGCGGGGACGCACCTCGACGCCCAGCAGGCTGCCCGCCTCGACCACGGCCCTGACGTTGCGGTGCACCGCCACCTCCCCGGTCCGGACCAGCCACCCTGCCACAATCGGCTGGTGCCCGCGCACACCGGGGAGCCGGCGATCCTCCACGTCGACATGGACGCCTTCTACGCGTCGGTGGAGGTGCTGCGGGACCCGTCGCTGGCCGGCCGGCCGGTGATCGTGGGCGGCGCCGGCGACCGCGGCGTGGTGGCGTCCTGCTCCTACGAGGCCCGGGCCCACGGCGTCGCCTCGGCCATGCCGTCGGCCCGGGCCCGCCGGCTGTGCCCGGCGGCGGTGTTCGTGCACGGCGACCTGTCGCGCTACGGCGACTACAGCCGGCGCATCCACGAGGTGTTCGCCTCCTACACCCCCCTGGTGGAGGGCATCTCCCTCGACGAGGCCTTCCTGGACGTGGCCGGGGCCCGCCGCCTGTTCGGCTCCGCCCCCGAGATCGCCGCCGCCGTCCGCCGGCGCATCGCCGACGAGGTGGGCCTGGGCTGCTCGGTCGGCGTGGCCCCCTCCAAGCTGCTGGCCAAGCTGGCCTCCAAGCGGGCCAAGCCCCGGGCGTCGCCCGCCGGCGTGGTGCCCGGGCCCGGCGTGGTCGTGGTGCGCCCGGGCGAGGAGCTGGCCTTCCTCCACCCGCTGCCGGTGTCGGCCCTGTGGGGGGTGGGGCCCCGCACGGCGCAGAGGCTGGAGGGGCGGGGCATCCGCACGGTCGGCGAGCTGGCCGCCGTCCCCCGCGCCACCGTGGTGGAGTGGCTGGGCGCCGCCGCCGGCGCCCAGCTGTGGGACCTGGCCTGGGCGCGGGACCCCCGCCCGGTCGAGCCGTCCCGGCCCCCGAGGTCGGTGGGGCACGAGGAGACCTTCGCCGTCGACGTCCGCGACCGCCACGACCTCCGCCGGGAGGTGGTGCGCCAGGCCGACGCGGTGGCGGCCCGGCTGCGCGCCGCCGGGCTGGCCGGGCGGACGGTGACGGTCAAGGTCCGGTACAACGACTTCGCCACCATCACCCGGTCGCGGACCCTGCCCGAGGCGGTGGACACGGCGCCGGCGGTGGCCGCCGCCGCCGGGGCCCTGCTCG
>JBOGHR010000251.1:0-3672 GCA_050744905.1 Acidimicrobiales bacterium | reverse complement strand
GGAGCAGGGCGAGCACGGCGGCCGCCACCGGCCCGGGGCGCAGCCGCCCGGAGCGCTCCTGGATGAGGGCGATGCCGGCGATGGTGAGGGCGCCGCCCACGACCAGGCGCAGGTGGAAGCGCTCGTCGAGGAACACCACGCCCACCGTCACCGCCACGATGGGCACCAGGTAGGTGACCAGCGACGCCCGGGTGGGGCCCACGGCGGCGATGGACTGGTAGTTCACGACGTAGGCGATCCCCGTGCCCACGGCGCCCAGCACGGCCACCGCCGCCAGCTGGCGCCACGTCGGCGAGAAGCCGTCGGCCACGCTGGTCGCCACCGCCAGCGGCGCGGACAGCACGGCGCCCGTCACCAGCTGGCCCGACGCCGCCACCAGGGGCGGGACGGTGGTGAGGTGGCGCTGGGCGTACACGAAGCTGAAGCCGTAGCACGCCGAGGCGCCGAGGGCGGCGGCGATGCCGGCGCCCGAGGACGAGACCAGGTCCCGGGTGCCCGTCCCCGACGCCACGGCGACGCCGCCGAAGCCGAGGACCAGCCCCGCCACCTGCACCGGCCGCAGCCGCTCGCCCAGCCCCACCGCCGCTGCCAGGGCGGTGAACAGGCCGGTCGACGCGTTCACCACCGCGGTGAGGGCCGAGGTGATGTGCTGCTCGCCCCAGGCCAGAAGGGTGAAGGGCACGGCGCTGTAGGCCAGGCCCATGACGGCGAAGTGGCGCCACGTGCGCCGGTCGGAGGGCAGCGAGGTGTGCCGGGCCCTGAGCACGGCCAGCATCACCACGGTGCCCAGGGCGATGCGGGCGAACGCCACCGTGGCCGGGGTCATGCCGCCCAGGGCCACCTTGATGAGCAGGAACGACCAGCCCCAGATGAGGGCGAGCAGCACGACCCGGCGCATCGCCCGACGCTAGGCGGGCGCCGGCAGGGGCCCGCCGCCGGCCTCCCGCATAGACTCGCCCCGTGTTCCAGGGCTCCGTCGAACGCCGCCTCCGCCAGGCGACGGCGCGCCTGCGCAAGGCCCGGCAGGAGCTGGCCGTGATCGACGAGCAGCTCGCCGCCCTGTCCGGGGAGGCCGACGACCTCCGGGTGCGCTCGCTGGTGGGCGACTCGCCGCTGGCCGAGCGCGAGTCCCGCCAGGCGCAGGGCCACGTGGAGGCCATGGCACGGAGCCGGGCGGCCACCGTGGCCACCATCGCCGAGCTCGAGCGGACGGTGGACGAGCTGCTCGAGAAGTTCGTGCCCGGCGCCCGCTGACCCCCGAAGGAGCGAACTGTTGGCCGTGCGAGTGGTGATCGCCGAGGACGAGGCCGTCATCCGCCTCGATCTCAAGGAGATCCTGGAGGAGGAGGGCTACGAGGTCGTGGGGGAGACGGGCCGGGGCGACGAGGCCGTCGAGCTGGTGCGCCGGCACGGCCCCGACCTGGCCATCCTCGACATCCGCATGCCGGGCATGGACGGCCTGGCCGCCGCCCGGGAGATCGCCGGCGAGCGGCGGGCGGCGGTGCTCATCCTCACCGCGTTCAGCCAGCGCAACCTCATCGAGGAGGCCCGCGACGCCGGCGCCCTGGCCTACCTGGTCAAGCCGTTCCAGACCAGCGAGCTGATCCCCGCCATCGAGGTCGCCCTGGGCCGGTTCCACGAGCTGCGGGCCCTGGAGAACGAGAACCGCAGCCTGGAGGACCAGCTCGAGACCCGCCGGGTGGTCGACCGGGCCAAGGGCATGCTCATGGACCGCCACGGCATGCGGGAGGGCGACGCCTTCCGCTTCATCCAGCAGACCGCCATGCGCGAGCGCCAGACCATGAAGGTGGTGGCCCGCCGCATCATCGACGGCGAGCTGGTCCCGCCTTCCTGACGGCTCGGGCGCTGACGACCAGGCGCCGTCAGGCGCTGACGACGAAGAGCTGGCTGGCCAGCGCCGGCCCCAGGGCGATGGTGCCGTCGCCCAGCTCCAGGGTGAGCGTGCCGTCGGGCGCCCTGGCGCTCACCCGGGCGTCGGTGCCGGGGACGAACCCGTTGAGGCTGAGGTAGGTGAGCGACTCGATGTCGATCTCCACCTGCTCGGTCACCCGCTCCAGGCGGATCCGGTCGCCGGGCTCGGAGTCCACCAGGGCCACCAGGTCGTCCTCCACCGCCAGGCCCGGCGTGCCCGGGATGGGGTTGCCGTGGGGGCAGGTGGTGGGGTTGTCGAGCAGCACGACCAGGCGCTCCTCGACCTCGTCGGAGATGACGTGCTCCCACCGGCACGCCTCCACGTGGGCCTTGTGCCACGGCAGCCCGATGACGTCGGTGAGCAGCCGCTCGGCCAGCCGGTGCTTGCGCACCACGCTCTCGGCCAGCGTCCGCCCCTTGCCGGTGAGGACGACGGCCCGGTCGACGACCAGCACGTACCCGTCGGCCTTGAGGCGGCGCACCATCTCCGACACCGACGGCGCCGAGTGGCCCAGGCGCTCGGCCAGGCGGGCCTGGATGACCAGGGTGCCTTCCTCCTCCAGCTCGTGGATCGCCTCGAGGTACTCCTCCAGCGGGGGGTGGAAGCCGTCCGACATGGCCGCCATGGTACCGAGCGGGGGGCGCCCCGGGCCGTAGCATCGGGGGGAGATGGCGAAGATCCTGCTCCTGGACGGCAACAGCCTGGCCTACCGGGCCTTCTTCGCCCTCCCCACCGACATGGCCACCGCCTCCGGCCAGGTCACCAACGCCGTGTTCGGCTTCACCTCGATGCTGGTGAACCTCCTGAAGGACCACCGGCCCGACGCCATCGCCGTGGCCTTCGACCGCCCCGAGCCCACCTTCCGCCACGCGCTGGTGAAGGACTACAAGGCGGGCCGGGCCGAGGCGCCCGACGTCCTGCGCCAGCAGATGGGGCTGGTGCGCCAGGTGGTGGAGACCCTGCGCATCCCGCTGCTGGAGGTGCCCGGCTACGAGGCCGACGACGTCGTCGCCACCCTGGCCACCCAGGCCCGGGACCGGGGTGACGACGTGGTGGTGGTCACCGGCGACCGCGACGAGTACCAGCTGGTCGAGGACCCCCACGTCAAGGTGCTCTACAACCGCCGGGGGGTGAGCGACTACGCCCTCTACGACGAGGCCGGCATCCGGGAGCGCACCGGCGTCACCCCCGTCAAGTACCCCGAGTACGCCGCCCTGCGGGGCGACGCCTCCGACAACCTGCCCGGCGTGCCCGGGGTGGGGGAGAAGACGGCGGCCAAGCTGATCAACACCTACGGCGACCTCGACGGCGTGTTCGCCAACGTCGACAAGTGCACGCCCAAGCTGCGGGAGGCGCTCATCGCCCACGAGGACCAGGTCCGCAGCAACGCCAAGGCCACCCCGCTCGTGCGCGACGTCCCCATCGACTGCGGGGTGGAGGACCTGCGCATGGGCGGCTTCGACCTCGACGAGGTCCGCAAGCTGTTCAACTTCCTGGAGTTCCGCAGCCTGTGGGACCGCCTGATGGAGGCGGTAGGCGGGCCGGCGGGGGTGGAGGCGGCCACCGCCGGTGGGGCGGCGGGGGGCCAGGCCCTGGCCGTGGAGGTGGCCCGGGCGGCGTCGGCGGGCGAGGCCCTGGCCGGGCTGGAGGAGCTGGCGGGCCGCAGCGGCCCCCTGGCCGCCGAGATCGCCTGGACGGGCGCCGAGGGCCGCTCCGACCTGGCCGGCCTGGCCCTGGCC
>JBOGHR010000250.1:0-2394 GCA_050744905.1 Acidimicrobiales bacterium | reverse complement strand
GCCCTGTGGCGCTGGGGGACGCCGGCATGACGGAGCCGCTCACGCCGCGGATCGCCCTCGTGACCGGGGGATCCGGCGGCATCGGAGCGGCGTGCGCCAGCGCGCTGGCCGCCGCCGGCCACCGCGTCGCCGTCGGCTACGGCGCCAACCGGGAGGCGGCCGAGAAGGCCGCCGCCGGCATCGGCGGGATGGCCGTGCACGTCGACGTCACCGATCCCGGGAGCGTGGAGGCCGCCTTCGGCGAGGTGGAGCAGGGGCTGGGGCCGGTGGACGTCCTGGTCAACAACGCCGGGATCACCGCCGACGGGCTCCTGCTGCGCATGGGCGAGGAGCAGTGGCGCTCGGTGGTGGCCACCAACCTCGACGGAGCCTTCCGCGCCACCAGGCGGGCGGTGCCCGGCATGGTGCGGCGCCGCTGGGGGCGGGTGGTCAACATGGGGTCGGTGGTCGGGTCGACGGGCGCCGCCGGCCAGGCGAACTACGCGGCGACCAAGGCCGGCCTCGTCGGTCTCACCCGGTCGCTGGCCCGGGAGCTGGGGTCGCGGGGCATCACCGTCAACCTGGTCGCTCCCGGCCCGATCGCCACGGCCATGGTGGACGCCGTGAGCGACCAGCGCCGGGCGGAGATGACGGCGGCCGTGCCGCTGGGGAGAATGGGCACCCCCGAGGAGGTGGGCGCGGTGGTGGCCTTCCTGTGCTCCGAGGGTGCCGCCTACGTCACCGGGGCGGTGGTTCCGGTGGACGGCGGCCTGGGGATGGGTCATTGAGGGTGCAGGACCGAGATCGAGACAGGAGGAGCCGGCCCCCGGCTCCCCGAGGTGAAGGGATCGACGATGGAACGAGTTGACGTGCTGAGCGCGGTGCAGGAGTCCGCCAAGGAGGTGCTGGGCGTCGAGGCGGGCACCGTCGTGGAGGGCGCCCGCTTCAAGGACGACCTCGACGCCGACAGCCTCGACCTGGTGGAGCTGGTGATGGCTTTGGAGGAGCGCTTCGAGGTCACCATCCCCGAGGAGGAGCTCGGTGGGATCGAGACGGTGGGGCAGGCCGTCGACGTCGTGCTGGGCAAGCTCCAAGTGGGCACGTGACCGACAGCGGCACCGATCACCGCGGCCGCCCCCGGGTGGCCGTAACCGGGCTGGGGGTGAAGACGCCGGCCGGCAACGACCTGGCCACCTTCTGGGCCACCCTGCTGGAGGGCCGGCCCACCGCCGCGCCCATCACCCGCTACGACGCCACCGACCAGCCGGTGAGGTTCGCCTGCGAGGTCGCCGGGTTCGACCCGGCCGACTACTTCGGCCACAAGGAGGCGCGACGGGCCGACCGGGTCACCCAGCTGGGGTTCGCGGCGGCCACCGACGCGCTGGCCGACGCCGGCGACCTGGCCGCCGACCCCAACCGCTGCGGGGTGGTCGCCGGCACCGGCGTGGGCGGCCTGTGGACCCAGGAGGAGGAGGAGAAGGTCCTCTTCGAGCGGGGCCCGACCCGGGTCAGCCCCTTCCTGGTCCCGATGATGATGGCCAACGCCACCGCCGGCACCATCGCCATGCGCCACGGGTGGCGGGGGCCGAACATCTGCATCGCCACCGCCTGCGCGGCGGGCACCCACGCGGTGGGCGAGGCGGTGCGGTTCATCCGCGACGGCTCGGCCGACGTCGTCCTGGCCGGCGGCGCCGAGGCCGCCATCACGCCGGTGGCCATGGCCGCCTTCGCCCGCATGGGCGCCCTGAGCGGCCGCTCCGACGACCCCGCCCGCGCCTCGCGCCCGTTCGACCCGGAGCGGGACGGCTTCGTGATGGGCGAGGGCGCCGGGTTCCTGGTGCTGGAGCGCTGGGACCTGGCGGTGGCGCGGGGCGCCCGCATCCACGGCGAGATCCTGGGCTACGGGCGCAACTCCGACGCCCACCACATCACCGCCCCGTCGCCGGACGGCAGCGGCGCGGTGGCGTGCATGGAGCTGGCCCTGGAGGACGCCGGGATCGGCCCGGCCGACGTCGGCCACGTGAACGCCCACGGCACCTCCACGCCCCTCAACGACGCCGCCGAGGCCGAGGCCGTGGTGAAGGTGTTCGCCGGCGACCCGCCGCCCGTCACCTCCACCAAGGGCGTCACCGGCCACCTGATCGGCGCCGCCGGCGCCGTCGAGGCGGTGGCCAGCCTCCTGTCGGCCGGCGACGGCAAGGTGCCCCCGACCGCCAACCACGAGCGCACCGACCCCGGCATCACCGTGGACGTGGTGCACGGGGCGCCGCGGGAGGTCCGCGGGCCCGTCCTGTCGAACTCGTTCGGCTTCGGTGGGCACAACGCCACGCTGGTGCTGGCCGCCGTGGACGGTTGAGCCCGGCCTTCGAGCTCGACGCCCCGGCGGCGCGGCGGGGCCCGGGGGTGGTGGACGGC
>JBOGHR010000249.1:0-4535 GCA_050744905.1 Acidimicrobiales bacterium | reverse complement strand
CCCGCCGGCGGCGCCGCCCGGCGCCGTACCACCCGGAGGCGCCGGCAAGGCCCGGTCAGGCGCCGCCACCCCACCGTGCGTCGGGCTCTCCCTCGCGTCTGGCCACGGCGTGCTGGAGGGCGACGGCGCGGGCGTGCGCCTCGTCGCCCGCCTCGCCGCGGGGGCGAGCGGTCAGCTCGGCGAACGCCCCGTCGCGCCCGTAGAGGATGGCGGTGTCGCCCGCCTCGATCCGTGTCTCGCGCGTCGGCACCCCGAGGTACGACCCGTCGGCGCGCACGATGCCGAGCACCAGCACGCCCTCGTCGCGCAGGCGCAGCTCCCCGAGCGTGCGTCCCGTGATCCACCCGTCGGGCACGGCGAGCATCTCCTTGACCTCGTACTCGCCGGACACGTGCAGGAGGGCGGCGTAGTCGCGCACGTCGAGGTCGGTGAACCGGGCCAGCGCCCGGCCGATGACCCTCGACAGGAAGCGGTCGACCCGGCTCGACGTCGAGGCGGCGTAGATCAGCACCAGCCCCCCGATCAGCACCGCCGCCCGGGCCAGCCGGGAGGTGGCGTCGGCCGCGCCCACCACCCCGGCCAGGATCCCGGCGATGCTCGTCGCCAGCCCGGCGCTGCCGGCCAGCATCAGGGCCATGATGATCCGCCGCCGGGCCGGGTGGGAGACCACCGCCTCGGACTCGCTCGTCGTGAACCCCACCCCGGTGAGCGCCGACCGGGCCTGGAAGCGCGCCGACGGCTGCGACATGCCGGTGGCCGTCAGGGCGATGGTGGCGATGCGGGTGATCAGCAGCGACAGCATCGCCACCACGAGGAGCAGGATGATCCCGTACACGGGCTCCTCCTACCCACTCCGGCCCGACCGGCCGTATCGTGGGCGGCCCGACGTCGAGCGACGGAGGCGAGTGGACGCCGATGGACTGGCTCCAGGCTCCCGGCTACTGGCTGGCGCGCCTGGTGTTCGAGCGGGCGCTGGCCGGCGTCTACGTCATCGCGTTCCTGGTGGCCGCCGACCAGTTCCGCCCCCTGCTCGGCGAGCGCGGCCTCCTGCCCACCCCGCGCTTCCTGGCGGCGGTCAGCTTCCGGCAGGCCCCCAGCCTGTTCCACCTCCACTACTCCGACCGGTTCCTGGCCGTGGTGGCGTGGTCGGGGGCCGGCCTCGCCGCGCTGTGCGCCGTCGGGATCCCCCAAGCCGGACCGTGGTGGGCGTCGATGGCGGCTTGGGCGGTGCTGTGGGGGCTGTACCTGTCGATCGTCAACGTCGGACAGCGGTTCTACGGCTTCGGCTGGGAGAGCCTGCTGCTCGAGGCGGGGTTCCTGGCGGTGTTCCTCGGGCCGGCCGACTGGGCGCCGCCGACGCTGCTGATCGTCGCCCTCCGCTGGCTGCTGTTCCGGCTCGAGCTGGGCGCCGGAATCATCAAGATGCGGGGCGACCGGTGCTGGCGAGACCTCACCTGCCTCCACTACCACCACGAGACCCAGCCGCTGCCCAACCCGCTCAGCTGGTGGTTCCACCACCTGCCCGGCTGGTTCCACAGGGTCGAGGTGGCCGCCAACCACGTGGCCCAGCTGGTGGCGCCCCTGGGGCTCCTCGCCCCCCAGCCGGTGGCGGGCGCGGCCGGCGCCGTGATCGTCGCCACCCAGGGCTGGCTCCTCCTCAGCGGGAACTTCTCGTGGCTGAACGTGGTGACCATCGCCCTGGCCGCCGCCGCCTTCGACGACGCCATGCTCGACGGGCTCGTCCCCGCCGACGCCCCCACCCTGGCTGCGCCGCCCGGATGGCACCAGGGCCTCGTCGTAGCGGTGGCGCTGCTGGTCGCCGTCCTCAGCCGCCGGCCCGTGCGCAACATGGCGTCGCCGGGCCAGATCATGAACTCCAGCTTCGACCCTCTCCATCTGGTGAACACCTACGGCGCGTTCGGGACGGTCACCAAGCGGCGCTTCGAGGTCGTCGTCGAGGGCACCGACGCCCCCGACCCCGGCCCGGGCGCCGTCTGGAAGGAGTACCAGCTCAAGGCCAAGCCGGGCGACCCCATGCGCCGGCCCCGGCAGGTGGCGCCCTACCACCTCCGGCTGGACTGGATGATGTGGTTCGTCGCCCTGCCCGGGCGCCGCTTCGACCACCGGTGGGTGACGACACTGCTCGCCGGCCTCCTCGAGAACGACGCCCCGACCCTGCGCCTGCTCGCCACCAACCCCTTCCCCGACGCCCCGCCGACCTACGTGCGGGCCCGCCTCTACCACTACCGGTTCACGACGCCGGCCGAGCGGCGCGCCACCGGTGCGTGGTGGGTGCGCACGCCGGCGGGCGAGCTGCGCCCGCCGATGCGCCGCCGGCCCCAGGCCGTCCCCCACCCCTCCCCGCCCGGCCCCGAGCACCGGAGCGGGCGCTGACCAATGCCCGGGCCACAGGCTTTCGCCGCGTTCGCAGCGTCGAGGTCCGTGGCCGCACTCGCCGCAGCAGGCGGCCTCTGCGGCTGCGGGCACCGAGAGAAGACGGACGACAGGGCGGAGGCGGCGCGAGCTCCGCTCGCCCGGCGGAGCACGATCCGACTCGACCGGATGGAGTGAGCGAAGCGAACGACGTCGAAGCGCTAGACCGGAGGGTCGACCGCCATGCGCCCCACCCGAGCCCGCCCCTCCCCGCCCCGTGGCCGCCCCCGCCTGATCAGGACGGCGGCTGGCCTCGCCCTGGCGTGGGCGTGGGCGTCGGCCGGCTGCGGCGGCGACGGCGATGGCGGGGCGTCGCCGGCGTCCACCTCGGCCCCGGTGGTCGGCCCCACCGCTCGGACCGAGCCGGGCATGACCACGCTGTCCGACACCGCGACCTGCTCCGACTACCTCGGCGCCACGCGCCCCGCCAGGGAGAACGCCACCCGGGCGGCGCTCATCGTCGTCCGCTACGAGGCCGGCGTCGACCGGGAGCCGTCCCGGGAGGTGCGGGAGGGCTTCGAGGAGGCCGTCGACGCGGCGTGCGGGCAGCGGCCGTCGGCGCCCATGCTCGAGGTCATGGCGGGCGTGGCCGGTGAGGACCGAGACGCCTACCTGGGCTGACGCCTTCCCGCCGCGCTCAGCCCCCCGCCGGCACCGCCCGGAACAGCGACCCGGCGGCCGAGGCGAAGACGAGCTCGCCGTCGGCGTCGGTGCCGATGTGGGTGAGCTGGGGCACCTTGGCGGCCTCCCGGCGCACGTCGGTGACGCCTCGTCCCGGCTTTGGACGCAGGGACCACAGGGCCCCCGAGCAGAAGTCGCCGAAGAGGTAGCGACGAGCCATCTCGGGCAGCGCCACGCCGGTGTAGACCAGCCCCCCTATCACCGCGCACCCCTCGTCGTGGCCGTAGGTCACCACCGGGGACACCAGGTCCCCCTCGCCCCGCAGCCGATGGCCCTGGGGCAGCTCCCGCCTGCCCTCGTAGGCGCTCCAGCCCAGGTTCTTGGGGGGCTCGTCGGGCTCCAGGCGCACCCGGTTGACCTCCTCCACCTGGTCCTGGCCGACGTCGGCCACCCACACCTCGCTCAGCGCCGGGTCGAAGGAGAACCGCCACGGGTTGCGCAGGCCGACGAGGACCGCCTCCCAGCGGGGCCGGGCGGCGTCGACGTCGACGGCGACGACCTTGCCGAGCGGGCTCCTGGGGTCCTGGGCGGTCTCGTCGGGGTCGAACGCCAGGCCGCCGTCGCCCAGGCCGATGTACAGACGGCCGTCGGGGCCGAACGCCAGCTGGCCGCCGTTGTGGTTCTCGGCCGGCTGGGCGACGAAGAGCAGCTCGCGCACCGGCCGGCGCCCGATGGCCCGCCGGTCGGGGGCGGCGGCCAGCTCGGCCACCCTGGTGTCGCCCTCCCGGTCGTTCCAGTGGAGGAACAGCCGCCCGTTGGCGGCGAAGCCGGGGTGGAAGGCGATGCCCAGCATCCCCGCCTCGGTCCCGGCGCCGACGTCGCCGGACAGGTCGAGCGCCACCTGGGGCCGGCCACCCTCGACCCGCACCACCCGCCCGGCCTGCTCCAGCGCCCACAGCGCCCCGGGGTCGCCCGGCGCGGCGCCCACCCACGTGGGGCGGTCGAGCCCGCTGGCCACCCGCTCGACGTCGAAGTGGTGGGCGCTCAGGGTGGTGAGGAGCGGCTCGGGCGGGGGCGAGCCGGGCCCCGCCGCCGACGGCCCGCAGGCGGCGAAGACCGCCGCCAGGGCGACTGCCATGGTCCTCGTCCCGGCGGTTAGGCGCTCCATAGCGGGCAGATTAGGACGCCCTAAGAGTCGCCGGCTACCTTGCCGCCCGCCGATGGGGACGATCGCCGTGGTGTCCGTGGGCCTCGCCGGGGCATCGCTCGCCCTCGCCCGTCCCGCCCCAGCCTACGACCCGTGGGCATGGCTGCTGTGGGGCCGGGAGATCGCCGGCGGCGCGCTGAGCACGCTGGAGGGGCCGGCGTTCAAGCCCCTGCCGGTGGCGGCCGCGACGGCCCTGGCCCCCCTGGGCGAGGCGGCGCCCGTGGTGTGGGTGCTCGTCGCCCGCGCCGCCGCCGTGCTCGGGGTGTGGCTCGCC
>JBOGHR010000248.1:0-2150 GCA_050744905.1 Acidimicrobiales bacterium | reverse complement strand
GGGTGCGGCTCCCTGAGAGGGACGTCATTCGGGCAGTTGAGGCAAGCCGGGAGAGGGCGATGAGCCTTCCCGTCGGGCGCTGCTGCGCACGGGTGGCTTCGAGCGGAGAAGGCGACGTCGGGGTCGTCAGGTCAGCCGGAGCGCCGGCTCCTGCGGCGGGCGGCGGTCTTCGAGGCGGCGGGGGTCTTGCGCTCCCGCTCGGCATCGAAGGCGTGCACCGAGACGATCTCGAGCTTGGCGACGAGTTCTCTCAGCCTCCGGGCGTTGTCGAACCAGGGCTGGAAGCGCGCTAGCTCGTCCTCGCTCAGGAAGCGGGTGACGGTCTTGCCGGCGACGGTGCGGGTCCACTGGGTGTAGGGGCCGTGGAGGGCCGGCGGGTCGCCCTTGCAGGCGCAGCCCGCCTTGCCACAGCGCATGCGGCGGACAACCACGCTTCCGGGCAGGACACCGTCGATCTTGCCCAGTTCCTCGGCCAGTCCTTGGCGGGTCGCCGCCCACGGTCGCTTGTCCGGGTCGGGCTTGGCCACTCGGCCCCCTCCCTCGCTCTGTCCGGCGGACGGTCCGCGCCTTGTCACCCTACAGCGCCCAGGCTGTAGGGAGAGGGGCGCGCCCCCGCAGGCCCTGTCAGGAGGAGACCATGACCCCCACCGCTGGAACCCACGTCTTCGCCCTCGCCCGGGCACAGTTCGACGACGTCGTCGGCTTCCTCGGCGGCGAGGGCGCGGCCGGGCTCACCCACGAGGAGCTGGAGACGGAACTGGGGGCCAAGGGCCGGGAGCTGCTGCGCCGGCTCTACCAGGACCACCTGGACCTGCGTGCCGAGCGGGAGGTGCGTCTCCCCGAGGTTGTGGGAGCCGACGGAGCCGCCCGCCGCTACGCCGAGGCCGACCACGCCCGGCCCCTGGCCACCGTCTTCGGCGAGGTAACGGTCAAGCGGCTCGCGTACCGGCGCAAGGGCGAGGCGAACCTGCTCCCCGCCGACGGCGCCCTGAACCTGCCCACCGAGCGCCACTCCCACGGGCTGCGCCGCCTGGCCGCCGTCGAGTCCTCACGCGGCTCATTCGAGGAGGCGGCGGGCGCCGTGGAGCGCGCCTGTGGCACCCGTGTGGGCAAGCGCCAGGTCGAACAGCTCGCCGCCGCCTCGGCCGCCGACGTCGAAGCCTTCTACGAGGCCGTCGAGCGGGAGGGGGCGGCCGACGGCGACGTGCTGGTCATCTCGGCGGACGGCAAGGGCATCGTCATGCGTCCCGGGTCCCTGCGCCCCGCCACCGAGCGGGCGGCCGCGGCGGCCACCACCAAGCTCGAAGGCCGCCTGTCCAAGGGTGAGAAGCCCAACCGCAAGCGCATGGCGACCGTCGGCGCCGTCTACGACCTCGCCCCCGAACCCCGAGCCGCCGCCGAGGTGATGGACCGGGACCGAGACCGCCCGGCGCCGCCCCGGGCCAAGGCCAAGTGGCTGACGGCCAGCGTGGCCGACGACGCCGCCGCGGTGGTGGGACGGGTCTTCGAGGAGGCGGAGCGGCGGGACCCCGGGCACGAGCGGCGATGGGTGGCACTCGTCGACGGCAACAACCACCAGATCGACCGCATCGAGGCCGAGGCCGCCAGGCGCAAGGTGAGCGTGGCGGTCGTGGTCGACCTCATCCACGTGCTGGAGTACCTGTGGGGGGCGGCGTGGTGCTTCTTCGCCGAAGCCGACCCCGACGCCGAGGGCTGGGTGCGCGACCGGGCCATGGCCGTGCTCGAAGGCAAGGCCCGCGACGTCGCCGCCGGCATTCGGCGGCGGGCCACGGCTGCGGGGCTGGCCAAGCCCAGGCGCAAGAAGGCCGACGACTGCGCCCGCTACCTCGCCAACAAGGCTCCCTACCTGGACTACCCGACCGCACTCGCCGCCGGCTGGCCCATCGCAACCGGCGTGATCGAGGGTGCGTGCCGCCACCTGGTCAAGGACCGGATGGACATCACCGGAGCCCGCTGGAGCGTGGCCGGGGCCGAGGCCGTCCTCAAGCTACGAGCCGTCCGGTCCAACGGCGACTTCGACGCGTACTGGCGATGGCATCTCGACCAGGAACGTCGCCGTGTCCACGAGCTCCGCTATGCCGGAGGCGCTATTCCCACTGCCGCGTAGTCCCTCTCAGGGAGCCGCACCC
>JBOGHR010000247.1:0-4105 GCA_050744905.1 Acidimicrobiales bacterium | reverse complement strand
CGGCGATGAGCGCCCACTCGTCATCGCTCATATCACCGTGGACCGTTCGCCACGTGAGTGCCTTTGAGACCGGGCTCGACTCGATGAATTGGAGTATATCGCACTAGCCGACCCGAGACGTGGCAATATGGCCTCTTAGCAGCACGAATTTCCGGAACAGCCTCTCAGGCGGCCACCAGCTGCTGGCCTCGGTCGGCTCCGCGGGCGGGCCATCCGGCGGGGACGTGTCACCCCGAGCGGGTTCGAGATCGTCCTCCAATTCCGCGATGAAGTCGGCGATGTCGGCGACGCCGGCCTCCTCGGTCGGGGCGGTGCCAGCGATCACCGCCGCGAACACCGGGACCGCCTCGTCGAGCGGCCTGCGCTCGCCAGGGCATCGCCGAGCACGTTCTTTGCCGCGAGCATCTCGTCCTCTCCGGCCGCAGCCTCGACAAGCGCGCGGTAGCCACCCTCGGCAAGAGGAATCGCCGCCTCCGCGTTGCCGGCGTCGAGTTCCAAAGCGGCGAGCTGGACCATGGTGTCGCCGACCTGCGCGAGATAGCGCTGTGCCGTTTCAGCTCAGGGAGCTGCTCGTTGAGATCGATGTGGCTCTCAAGGGCGCAAGCGAGAGAATGCAGCGGTGGCGGCGTAGAGCGGGATCAGGAGCAGCGGCAGCTCCTGGGCGGCGCCGAGCGAGAAGGCCTCGCCTCGCTGCCGGCCCTCAACGGGCCGCGCATCTCCGAAGCCCTCAGCGCCGACCTCGACGACCTCGAGTACCAGCGCGGCCACGGACTCTCAACATCGTTCGCAAGGACAGCAAGCACGCCGTCATCCCGCTGGCAGCGCGCACTGTGAGCGGATAGTTAGAGGTGAAAGACATGTAGTGACAGGCGTAGGCGGACGCGGTAAAAAGCTAGCCGGACCTCGGAGCGAGGTTGCCTCGTTCGGTCTCCGGGTGCCCGCGCGGTTCGGTGGTGGTGTCCGCCACGGGAGGTAAGGCGGGAGGTCGAAAAGAATGGCTTCGCGGACGAGAGCGTTCCCCGTACCGAAGGCGCCTACGCGACCTCACCGGGTCGATGACTCGCCGAGCGATCCGCTTGCGCCGGAGGAGAAACGACGCGAATACCGGGCGGCCGTGACGCCGCTAGGCGTCCCGCCGGCAGTGCCGGCGCCGACGGTACCGTCGGTCCCCAACCCCACGTCAGTGCCGCCGACGCCGTCCGCGCAGTCCTTGCGACGACGCCGGGTGGTGGGTCTCGCGGCCGAGGCGGCCGCGCAGGCAGAGCAGGCGCGACGCGGTGTCGCCGGTGCGGGGGCGGGGGCTCGCCGCGGCGGGGACGAGATGCTCGAAGTGGGAGCCCTGGACACAAGACGCAACGGTCTGCGGGCGCCAAGGATGGGCCCGGCGGTCGTCTCGGGGAGTTGCCGATGCGGCCTCCCGGCATCTGGCAGTTGCGCTGATGGCTGCGACCGGCCTACGTGCAATGAGCATCTGCTGAACCAGGCCAGCCATCTGGCGTTGGCTGGACCGTACAAGTCCGAGCGCGAACACACCGCCTACCTGCGGGCGTTCCGGGCCAGCGCGTCGCCGCTGTGCATGTGGTGCCGGGAGGCAGCGGGTGTTGCCGCGCTGGCGGCGCTTCCTCCGGTGGCGGCCCTGCCGACTGGCGCGATTGAGCGGCTCGCGGTCCTCCTACGCCACCCGCACGATTACCCCAGTGACTCCTGGGAGCAGACCATACGGCAGCAAGGGGGAGTCACTGCCGTGCTCCAGATGATCGCCCCCCGGCTGCCGCAGCAGAAGTCCCCACGGGAGTTCGAGGGCCGCAAGAAGGGGGAGGTCCTTATCGGCGTGTCCCTCAGTAGGCCGGGCACAGATCCCACATACGAAGTGATCGACGGCGCTGGCGCCGTGTGGACTGTGCGGGGCTCCGCCTCGCGCGTGATGCGCAAGCGGCAGGGCTGGACGTGGGAGCCAACGCCGGAGGAACGGGTCGCGCAGCTGCTCCCCCGAATCCTGGAGCTTGCCGCCCGGTAGGGGCAGGGGTGCACGGCGCGACGCCCCTGCAGTTCCCTGTGCCCGTTCCCGGCATCCTCCTCGGCATCAGGCTCGGGTCGACGTGTCGAATACCGCTTCTTAGCCCGGCGCTTTCAGTAAGCAGCCCGGGTCAGCGGCCGTAGGTCCGCGAAAAGGCCCTTCTGGTAAGGGAAACTGCCGGTGTTCAAAGCCGCAGGACCCCCGACCAGAAGGGCACTTCCATGGTGAAGCGTAATACCCGCCGCCCCCGCCTTGTGGTGACCGCCGACGGGACCGGGGTGGCCGCCCACGCGGGCAGCCGGCTGCTTGCCGACATGGCCGACGCCCTCGGGCTTACGGCCGGTCTGTCGGCCGCCATGGCCCCGACCCGCCAGCGCCGTTCGGCCCATGACCCGGGACGGGTGCTGGTGGATCTGGCGGTGATGGCGGCCGACGGCGGGACGAGCCTGTCGGATCTGAGGGTGCTGCGTGACCAGCCGGATCTGTTCGGATCGGTGGCGTCGGACCCGACGGCGTGGCGGGTGCTCGACTCGATCGACGCCGATGCGATGGCTGCGATCAACGCGGCGAGCGCTTCGGCGAGGGCGCTGGCGTGGGCGGCGGGGGCCCGCCCACCCACCGACTTCATCGTCTTGGACTTCGACGCCACCCTGGTCACCTCGCACTCGGAGAAGGAGGATGCGGCGCCGAACTACAAGCACGGCTTCGGCTTCCACCCGCTGTTGTGCTTCGTCGATGCCACCAACGACGCCGTGGCCGGCGTGCTGCGCCCGGGCAACGCCGGGTCCAACACCGCCGCCGATCACGTTGCGGTGCTGGACGCCGCCCTGGCCCAGCTGCCGGTGAAGACGAAGAAGGTCGATCCCGAGGGCGGTGAGTGGATGCTGGCCAGGGCCGACTCGGCCGGCGCCACCCACGCCTTCGTCGATGCCCTGCGCCAGCGCGGGCTGGAGTTCTCCATCGGCTTCGCCATGGACGAGCCGGTGCGAAAAGCGGTGTTGGGCCTGGATCCCTCGGCATGGACCGAGGCCATCCGCCAGGACTGCGAAGAGCGCGTCGGCGCCGAGGTGGCCGAGATCACCCCCGACGTGGATCTGTCGGGGTGGCCGAGCGGCACCCGGGCCATCGTGCGACGCGAGGAACCCCACCCCGGAGCGCAGCTCACCTTCTCTGACATCGAGGGGCACCGCTTCCAGGTCTTCATCTGCGACTCCACCGATCCCGACCTGTCCTACCTGGAGGCCCGCCACCGCGGCCACGCCCGGGTCGAGGACCGCATCCGCAACGCGAAGCAGACCGGCCTGGCCAACTTCCCGTGCCACGACTTCGCCAACAACGCCGCCTGGCTGGCCATCGTGCTCATGGCGTGTGACCTGATCGCCTGGACCCACCAGCTCACCCTCGAGGGCGAGATGGCGAGGGCCGAGCCCAAGCGGCTGCGCTACTGCCTCTTGCACACCGCCGGGCGCATCGCCTCCTCGGGCCGGCGGACACGCCTACGGCTTCAGCAGAACTGGCCGTGGTCGGCCGATCTCGCCGCTGCCTTCGCCCGCCTCGTCGCTCTCCCGTTGCGAACCTGAGCCCCGGCGGGCGAGAAGCGGCCGTCGCCCACCGAACCCCGCCGAAACGGCGGATCGCCCGCCCCACAACTCCCCGAGGCCTGCTACGGCGCGGCCCGAATGCCCCTGCGGACCATTGCCGTGCTGCCCTTGCCGCATCGGCATGGCCTAGAGCGAGCACCTCTGCCATAACCGCCCGAACGCCGGAGCTACTGAAAGGACCGGGTTAGCAACCTGCATCTGCAGCGCTCCGACTAGCGTTCGCCGCGGATGCGCTCCTGTCGCTCACGCGCCGCTGCCTCGTCACGCGCTGCCGAGAACATCTTGACGCCCGCCATGCCCAATCCCTTACCGCTGGGTCCTCGTCGGCCGACATTCCCTCGAACGACATAGCAATGTCTCGTAAGGGAGCACCGCACAATTAGTTGGAGGATAACCTCTCACTCCGTGGATGGCGGCGGCGTGATCGTGTAGTTCCACTCGCCATGCCAGTCGTGCCGTCGCAGCGGGATGGCGGCGAGTTCGTCGT
>JBOGHR010000246.1:0-4942 GCA_050744905.1 Acidimicrobiales bacterium | reverse complement strand
GGGCGGCGTCGCGCACGGCCGCCTCCAGCGCCGGGCCGGGCGCCCCCTGGAGCACCGTCACGCCCCCCGGTCGCAGCTCGAACACCTCCGGCGCCAAGCGGGCGCACACCCCGTTGCCCTGGCAGCGCTCGTCGTCGACGTGGACCCGGATCACCCGCCGGCGCCCGCCCCGGCGGCCACCGCCTCGTCGAGGCCCTGCTGGAGGGTGTTCCAGGACAGGGTGGCGCACTTGATGCGCACGGGGAATCGCACCACTCCCTGGAGCGCCGCCAGGTCGCCCAGCTCCACCGACTCCGCCTGGTCGTTGGCGGCTGCCACCGCCGGCTCGGGCTCGCCGTCGGCGTCCAGGCGCTGCTCGTGGACCGACATCATCCCCTTGAAGGCCCGGATGACCGTGCGGGCCTCGGTGACCGTCCTGCCCTTGACCGCCGCCGACATCATCGACGCCGACGACTGGCTGATGGAGCAGCCCTGCCCGCCGATCCGGAGGTCCGACACCACGCCGTCCTCCACCATCAGGTACACCACGATCTCGTCGCCGCAGAGGGGGTTGTAGCCCTCGACCCGCAGGGCCGGCGGCGAGGCCAGCTCCCCCCGGTTGCGGGGGGAGCGGTAGTGGTCGAGGATGATCTCGCGGTACAGGTCTTCGAGGCCCATGGTTCGCCTCCTAGCAGAACAGGTCGGCCGTGGCGTCGAGGGCGTCGGACAGGGCGTCCACGTCGGCCTCGTCGTTGTAGACGTAGAACGATGCCCGAGCGGTGGCGCCGACGCCCAACCGGCGCATGAGCGGCTTGGCGCAGTGGTGCCCGGCCCGGATGCACACGCCCGACTGGTCCAGCACCTGGGAGACGTCGTGGGGATGGACGTCGCGGAAGGCGAAGGAGACCACGCCGCCGCGCTCGGCCGGCTCGGACGGGCCGAAGATGCGGATGTCGTCGCCGTGGCGGGCGGTCAGGGTGCGCATGGCGTAGGCGGTGAGGCGGACCTCGTGCTCGCGCACCGCCTCCATGCCGAGGCCGCCCAGGTAGTCCACCGCCGTTCCCAGCCCGATGGTCTCGGCGATGGGCGGCGTGCCGGCCTCGAACTTCCACGGCAGGTCGTTCGCGGTGAACCCGTCGAGGCGGACGTCGCGGATCATCTCCCCGCCGCCCAGGAAGGGGGGCATGGCCTCCAGCAGCTCGGCGCGGCCCCAGAGCACGCCGATGCCGGTGGGGCCGAGGAGCTTGTGGCCGGTGAAAGCGAAGAAGTCGGCGCCCAGCTCGGCCACGTCGGTGACCAGGTGCGGCGCGTACTGGGCGCCGTCGACGACCACCACCGCGCCGGCGGCGTGGGCGGTGTCGGCCAGCCGGCGGACCGGGGTGAGCGTGCCCAGGACGTTCGACATGGCGGTGACGCCCAGCAGGCGCACCCCGTCCACCAGGCGGTCGAGGTCGGAGAGGTCGAGGTGCCCGTCCTCGCCCAGGGGGAGGAAGCGCAGCTCGATGCCCAGCTGGTCCTTGAGCATCAGCCAGGGGACCAGGTTGGCGTGGTGCTCGATCTCGGTGAGCAGGACGGCGTCGCCCGGGCGGAGGTTGGCGCGGCCCCAGGCGTGGGCGACCAGGTTGAGGCACTCGGTGCCGTTCTTGGCGAAGACGACCTCCCGCGGGGAGCCGGCGCCGATGAACGCCGCCACCTTGGCCCGGGCCTCCTCCATGAGCCGGGTCGCCTCCTCGGCGATGGAGTACACGCCGCGGTGCACGTTGGCGTGGGTGGTCTCGTAGTACCGGTCCATGGCGTCGAGCACGGCCTGGGGCTTCTGCGACGACGCCGCCGAGTCGAGGTACACCAGGGGGCGGCCGTCGGCCTGGGGCCGGTCGAGGATCGGGAAGTCCTTGCGGATGGTGGCGACGTCGAGGCCGCTCACCGCACCGCCCGCCACGCCTCGTACCCCTCCTGCTCCAGGCGGCGGGCCAGCTCCGGGCCGCCGCTGTCCACGATGCGGCCGTCGACGAGGATGTGGACCCGGTCGGGCGTGAGCGCGTCGAGGATGCGCTGGTAGTGGGTGATGAGCAGCACGCCCAGGTGGGCCCGGGCGGCGCGCACCTCCTCCACCCCACGGGCGACCACCCGCAGGGCGTCGATGTCGAGGCCCGAGTCGGTCTCGTCGAGGATGGCCATGTCGGGCTCCAGGATGGCCATCTGGAGGACCTCGTTGCGCTTCTTCTCCCCGCCCGAGAACCCCTCGTTGAGGTGGCGGTCGCCGAAGGAGGGGTCCATGTCGAGCTTCCTCATCCAGTCCATGATCGCCAGGCGGAGCTCGAGCACCGACAGGTCGACGCCCCGGCGGGCCGACAGCGCCTGGCGGAGGAACTGGATGACGGGGACGCCGGGGATCTCCTCGGGGTACTGGAAGGCGAGGAACAGCCCGGCCTTGCCCCGCACGTCGGTGGGCCAACCGGTGACGTCCTCGCCCTTGTAGACGATGCGCCCGGCGGTGACCTCGTAGTCCGGGTTGCCGAGGATGGTGTTGGCCAGGGTGGACTTGCCCGAGCCGTTGGGGCCCATGATGGCGTGCACCTCACCGGGGAGGACCGACAGGGTCAGCCCCTTGATGATGGGCGCGCCTTCCACGGCGACGTGCAGGTCCTCGATCGACAGGAGGGGCTCGGCCACGCCCCGGATTGTATTACCACTACGCGCGTAGGGGGAATTGCGCGGGCGGGAGCGCGGCGGCGGGCCGCCGGCCACCGGGGGCCACGGGTTAGCCTCCCTGCGATGGCCGACGGGTGGAACTTCACGGGCGAGAGCGTGGCCCTCGGGCAGTCCGACGGGATCGTGACCCTGGTCCAGGGGTCGGCGTTCTGCATCTCGGGGCGGTCGGGCGACCTGGCCGGCGGGGCCCCCCACGGGCTGTTCTTCCGGGACAGCCGGTTCCTGTCCCGCTTCGAGCTGCGGATCAACGGCCAGCGCCCGGAGCCGCTGGCCGCCACCACCAGCGACCCGTTCAGCGCCGTGTTCGTGTCCCGCACCCGGCCCCGATCGGGGCAGTCGGACAGCACCCTGCTCGTGATGCGCCGGCGCTACATCGGCCGCGGGATGCGCGAGGACCTGGTCATCCGCAACTTCGCCGACGAGCCGGCCTACTGCGCGGTGGAGCTGGTCGTCGACGCCGACTTCGCCCACCTCTTCGACGTCAAGGAAGGCCGGGGCGGCGGCGCCGACCCCGACCGGGAGCTGGAGGTGGCCGAGGAGGCGGGGGCGCTGGTGTTCCGCGTCCGCAAGGGCAGCTTCCGGCGGGGGGCCCGGGTGTCGTTCAGCCAGCCGGCGCAGATCGGGACGGGCCGCGCCATGTTCGAGGTCATCGTGCCCGCCCGCTCGCAGTGGACGACGTGCACCCAGCTCACGCCGATGATCGACGGCGAGCTCATCGAGCCCCGCTACCCGTGCGGCGAGCCGGTGAGCCGGGCCACCCCGGTCGAGCGCATGGCCCGGTGGCGCAGGCAGATCCCCGCCGTGCACACCGACCACGAGGGGCTGCGCCGGGCCGTGCGGCACAGCGCCGAGGACCTGGGCGCCCTGCGCATCTTCGACCCCGACTTCCCCGAGAGGGCGGTGGTGGCGGCGGGCGCCCCGTGGTTCATGACCCTGTTCGGGCGGGACTCGCTCCTCACCGCCTGGATGGCGCTGCTCGTCGACCCCGACCTCGCCCTCGGCGTGCTCCAGACCCTGGCCCGGTTCCAGGGGAGCACCGTGGACCCCCGCCGCGACGAGGAGCCGGGCAAGATCCTCCACGAGATGCGCTTCGGCGAGGCGGCGTCGCTGTCGCTCGGCGGCGGCCATGTCTACTACGGGTCGGCCGACGCCACCCCCCTGTTCGTCATGCTGCTCGGCGAGATGCGCCGGTGGGGCCTGGCCGGCGAGATCGTCGACCAGCTCATGCCCCACGCCGACCGGGCCCTGGAGTGGATCGAGCACCACGGCGACCGGGACGGCGACGGGTACGTGGAGTACCAGCGGGCCAGCGACCGCGGCCTCGCCAACCAGGGCTGGAAGGACTCCTGGGACGGCGTGCGCTTCGCCGACGGAGAGGTGGCCAAGCCACCCATCGCCCTGTGCGAGGTCCAGGGCTACGTCTACGCCGCCTACCTGGCCCGCATGCACTTCGCCTCCGAGCAGGGCGACACCGCCACCGTCGAGAGGTACCGGGTCAAGGCGGCCGAGCTCAAGGCGAACTTCAACCGCGACTTCTGGCTGGAGGACAAGGGCTGGTACGCCATCGCCCTCGACGGGCGCAAGCGCCCGGTGGACTCGCTGACGTCCAACATGGGGCACTGCCTGTGGACCGGCATCGTCGACCGCGACAAGGCGGCCCGGGTGGCCGGGCACCTCCTGTCGCCCGAGATGTTCAGTGGCTGGGGCGTGCGCACGCTGGCCACCAGCATGGGCGGCTACAACCCCATCAGCTACCACTGCGGGTCGGTCTGGCCCCACGACAACGCCATCATCGCCGCCGGCCTCATGCGCTACGGGTTCGTGGCCGAGGCCCAGCGGGTGGTCATGGCGATGATCGACGCCGCCACCACCCAGGGCGGGCGCCTGCCCGAGCTGTTCACCGGGATGGAGCGGTCCGAGTACCCCGGCGTGGTGGGCTACCCGACGTCGTGCTCCCCCCAGGCGTGGTCGGCCGCCTCCCCGCTGATGTTCCTGCGCACCCTGCTGCGCCTCGACCCGTGGGTGCCCCACGGCAAGGTGTGGCTGGCGCCCGCCCTGCCGCCGGAGATCCGCCGGCTGCGGGTGGAGCGCATCCCCCTCGGCGGCCGCCGGGTCGGGGTGCTGGCCGAGGACGGCAACGTCAAGGTGGAGGGCCTCCCCGGCGAGGTCGAGCTGATCACCGGGCCCCGCGACCCCCTGACCGCCACCTAGGGGCCTGCGAATGAACTACCTGCTCGGAAGAGGCGACGCC
>JBOGHR010000245.1:0-4439 GCA_050744905.1 Acidimicrobiales bacterium | reverse complement strand
GGGCCGGGCCCGGGAGCGGGCGGGGTCGCTGCGTATCGCCCAGCGCATCGACGACGAGCGCCTGGGCGCCCTGGCCGCCGCCCAGGAGCGCCGCGGCGCCTACCTGGCCGGCCACGGCTGGCGAACCTCGCGCATCGCCGCCATCGACGCCGAGCTGGACCGCCACTGGGCGGCCGCCACCCTGGCGGCGGCCCGCCAGGACGACCCGCTGGCCTTCGGCGTCGGCTCCCTCCGGGCCGCCCAGGCCTCCTACGCCGAGCGCCTGGGTGCCCTCGACGGCACCGGCGGGAGCGGCGCAGAGGCCGGCGACGTTCGCCGGGAGGTGGCCGACGCGCTGGCCGAGCTCGACGCCGCCCTGGACCACACCCGGGCGGCCCGGGTCCGGGCCCTGGCCACCGAGCCGCCCCGCCACCTGGTCGACGTCCTGGGACCGCCGCCGGCGGGCGGAGCGGGACGGGCGGCGTGGTGCCGCCTGGCCCTCGGCGTCGAGGCCTACCGGGACCGCCATCCCGAGGCCCTCGCCTCCGAGGACGCCGGCGTGGCCGGTGCCATCGGGCCGCGCCCCTCGCCGCGCTGGCAGCCGGAGCCGGAGTGGGACGGCGTGGCCCGTCGCCTGGCCGACGGGCCGGCGGTGGTGTCGGTGGCCGCCGAGCTGGGTGAGAGATGCGAGGCCCACCCCGACTCGCCGTTGTCGTGGCTGGCGGCCGCCGACGACGCCGGGGGCGCGCTGGAGGCGGTACGCTCGAGCCCGCTCTGCCCGCCGGAGCTGCTCCCGGAACCGAGTCGGCACGCCGACCGGGGCATGTCGCTCGGCTTCTAGCGCAGAGTTGGAGGCGCCATTGCCCGGCGTGGCGAGTCTCTCGAGCGGGCACAGCCTGAGCCTCCAGGCCGCAGCGCACTCGTAAGGTGAGCTATACCTGGGTCCCCAGGGGTGCCAACGGCGAGGCCGGCCCCTGCCGGTCATGGTCGAGGAGGGCGAGCGCAGCCACGGCCGGCACCGCCAGGACTAGCAGCGACGCCAGCAGCACCTGGGCCCACGGAACCACGACCGGGTACTTGTCGAACGAGGCGAGGCCGGCGAAGGTAGCGAGCAGGGCTAAAGGGACCGCGAGGACGACGGCGACGCCGCCGAGGAAAGCGGCCTGCGCGGTCGCGGCCAGCCGGCGGTCCCGCGGGCGGATACCGGCCACGTCGAGTAGCACCCGCTCGCGCCGGCCTTCGGCGAGGGCCAGCGCCGTGGCTAGGCACGCGATGGCTGCGGCAAAGGCCACGGCCAGCCCGGCCAACAGCGTGCGGAACGACGAATCCGTCGCAGGCGGTTCCTCCACGCTCACCGAGACACCCGTCCCGACGCCCGCGGCCTCGCGGGCCACTCGGACGGTACCGGCGTCCAGTGGCCGGCTGCTCCGGACCAGCCAACTCTCGAGCGACCAGGACAGGCCAAGGCCTTGCAGGGTCGCCTCGGAGGCGAGGTATAGCGGGAGCGCGGAGAGGCTGCGGCCGGCCACCGCCGCCCCCGGGACCGATAGCACCCGGTTCTCTTCCCGGATCGCCAGCTCGTCGTGCCCGGCGTGCTCGTGGCTGTGGGCGTCGCCGGCACCGCCCTCGTCCTCGAGGTACGTCCACACGGGCACTGCCAGCGACACCTGCCCGCCTGAGATGCCGGGTGCGCCCAAGGCCACGATCTTGCCCTCGGCGAGGTAGCGGGCGACGGCCGAGGGAGCATCTAGCGCCTTGAGGACGTCCGCGTCGGCCACGGCTACCAGCCCCCGCCGCGTCGGGCCGGTTCCATTGGGAAGGGCCCCATTGGCCACGACCCATTGGCTCCGGTCGACGCCGGACCGGGACGAGGCGACACGGATGCGCGCGGCCACGCTGCCCTGCACCACTTCGGCCACCTTGGCCGCGACCGCCTCGGTGGCCGCGGGGCGCGCGACCGCATCGAGCGGCTCGACCCGCAGCTGGTCGGACCGCAGGCTCGGGACGTACTGCTCGCGCTCGTACCGGTCGCGGGATGCGGTGACGACCAGCATCCCGATGGCCAGCGAGAGGGCGGCTATGCCGGCGGCGGTCGTCGGTGCGACCCGCGGGATCGACCGAGCAGCGTCCCTCGCCGCGATCCGGAAGAACAGCGGGAAGCCGCCGGCGCGCCGGTCGAGGATCCGCAGCAACGCGGGTGCACTCAGCGCACCGCCGGCTA
This sequence comes from Acidimicrobiales bacterium, assembly GCA_050744905.1. Lineage (GTDB taxonomy): Bacteria > Actinomycetota > Acidimicrobiia > Acidimicrobiales > DATLFN01. The sequence continues at coordinate 2,239 of JBOGHR010000245.1, read as the reverse complement.
GTGCCGCACTGGCGCCGACTGCGAGCAGGAACTCGTTCGGGTCCTCGGTGACCGAACCGCCGAGCCATAGCCATCCTAGACCGCCGCCGAGGAGCACCGACGCGGTGGGTGGCAGCCAGCGCATCGGCCGGGCCGGCCGCTTGGCTGCTAACGCCTGCGCGATCTCGGCCCGGCCGGCGTGCCAGGCGGGGACGAGCGCCGCGGCCAGACTCGCCACGACGGCCGCGGCCCCGACTGCGACAAGTTGCAGGACCGGCACCCGGACAGCCACCGAAGTGCGGTTGGCCAGGTGCTCGAGCCGGGGCGAGAGCACCAGCACCGAGACAAGCCCGACGGCCAGCCCAGCCGCGGCCGCGACGGCGCCGAGAACCAACGCCTGCGCGACGAACAGCGACCGGAGTTGCGACGGCTCCGCCCCGGTCGCCGCCAGCAGGGCCAAGGTCCTCGTATGCCGGCGGGCGGCGGTGGCGAATGCGGCTGCGACCACCAACCCGGTTACCAAGAGTACGGCCGCACCCACGAGGAGGGTCAGGTCGGGCCGCCGGTCCTTCCGGAGCGTGGCCAAGACGCCGTCGCGACGGTAGATGTCGAACGCGCCCTCCCCCGCCGCGGCCCGCAGGTGACCTTCGACCAGCCTTGGGTCCACGTTCCCGGTCTCCACCAGCCACGTCGGCGCCGTGCCCGCAGGCACGTCGGCCGCGAGGATGACGGCCTCCAGCCGGTCCGCCTCGATTGGGTTGGCGACTTGACCCACGACGATGAACGAACGGTCGGGATCGTCGAGACCCACCGCCCAGCCGACCCGGCCGTCGAGCTGGGCGAGGAGTGACGACGACATCGCGATCTCGCCCGGTGCGGCCGGCAGCCGCCCGGATCGCAGTACGATGCGGTTCTTGACCACGGGGTCGCCGACTGGTAGGTCGGTGAGCAGGAACTGCACCCTGCGCCCCGGACGCTCGGCCACCGCAGCATACTCGTGGATCTCGACGGCCCGCGTCCCCGGGGGCACCAGGTCGGGTATCGGGCGGCCGGTCTCGGTGGTGTCCGGCTGGACGACCCTCATTTCTGCGTCGGAGAACCACGAGCTCAAACGCTCGTCGCGCGTCGGGATGGTCGACGTGAACAGGGTCGACAGGAAAGTCACGCCCGCGACCGGCGCGGCGACGAGGAGCAGCAGCAGCGCGCTGCGGCCCCGGTGGCGGCGAAGGTCCCGCAGTGCGACTCGGACGATGGGCCTCACTGGGCGGCGAAGGCGTCAGCCCCGGTCCCGACCACCGCACCATCGTGGAGCTGGACGGTCGTGTCCGCATATCTGGCGTGGGCCTCGTTGTGGGACACGACGACCACCGCCGCCCCCTCCTCGCACCGGCGGCGGAGGATCTCCATGACGACGGCCGCGGCCGCGGAGTCGAGTGCGCCCGTCGGTTCGTCGGCCAGCAGCAGCTCACGGCTGCCGACGAGGCCGCGTGCGATCGCTACCCGCTGTTGCTCGCCGCCCGAGAGCGAGTCGGGGAACTTCATCGCCAGTCCCGCCAACCCCATGGCGTCAAGCGCCTCGTGGCCGGCTCGCCTAGCCTCGGTCGCGGCGACGCCGTCCAACTCCATGGGCAGAGCGACGTTCTCGACCGCGGTGAGTTGGGGCAGCAGGTTGTACTGCTGAAAAACATAGCCCACGCGCCGCCGCCGAATCGCGGCCCGTACCGACGCCGACATATCGGAGGTCGACTGCCCCTTGATGGAGACCGTGCCCGCGGTCGGCCGGTCGAGCACGCCCGCCAGCAGCAGCAGCGTCGACTTGCCCGATCCACTCGGCCCCATCACCAGCATGAGTTCACCGGCCTGCACCCGCAAGTCGACGTCACGGAGGGCGGATACGGCCGTGTGGCCGGAGCCGAACGAGCGGCCGACCCCCTCGAACGCCAGAACGTTCGTCATGACATCCTCATCGGCGTGGGCAGGGCCGGACTGAAACCTAAGCCCGGCCCTGCCCACGCTTCGATCGTGCCGCTAGAAGTCCTGGAACTTGCATTGGCCGGCCCAGCTGTCCGAGCAGAGGATCCTGTAGTAGTTGTGGTTCATCGAGACGTTCGAGGCCGTCTTCGTGTAGATGTAGTAAGGGAGCACCGCACAATTAGTTGGAGGATAACCTCTCACTCCGTGGATGGCGGCGGCGTGATCGTGTAGTTCCACTCGCCATGCCAGTCGTGCCGTCGCAGCGGGATGGCGGCGAGTTCGTCGT
>JBOGHR010000244.1:0-1866 GCA_050744905.1 Acidimicrobiales bacterium | reverse complement strand
GCACCACGTCGCTCGGGCACCTGCTGGCGCCCGCCGCCGTCCGCTACGTCGTGGTGCCGCTGCGGGCGGCGCCGTCGCGGGCCCGGTCCCGCATGGTGCCGGCCCCTCCCGACCTGCGGGTGGCGCTCGACGCCCAGGTCGACCTCCGCAAGCTCCAGGGCGACGACGCCGTGCTCGTCTACGAGAATGCGGCGTGGGCGCCGGGCCGGGCCCGGCTCCACGCCGACGTCGACCTGGCCCGGGGCGACGACGGCCTGGCCGGCCTGCGGGGCCTGGAGCTGGCCGGCTCGGAGCCCGTCCTGGCCGAGCGGCGGTCGCCCACGTCCTTCGCCGGGCCGCTGAACGAGGGCGACCGGGTGGCCCTGGCCGAGGCGTCGTCGCCCGGGTGGCGGCTGGAGGTGGGCGGCCGGGCGGCGCCCCGGTCGGAGGCGTTCGGGTGGACCAACGCCTTCGCCTCTCCCGCCACCGGGGACGCCACCCTGCGCTACCGCACCTCGCCGCTGCGCTACGGCGCCGTCGCCGCCGAGCTGGCCGCCTGGGTGCTCGTCGTCCGCCACCTCGTGCGCACCCGGCGCCGGGACGGGGGGAGGGAGCCGTGACCGCCCGCCGCGGTCCCGTCCTGGTGGCCCTGGCCGCCCTCCTGGTGGTGGGCGGCGTGGCCGACCGCCGCGCCGTGCCCCGCCTCCGGCTGTCGCCGGCCGCAGCCGCCCGCGCCGTCATGCCGACGGCGGCGCCTGCCGGCGCCCTGTCCTCGACGTGGTTCTGCGTGGGCGCCACCGCCGCACCCGAGGGCCGGGCCGACGGCGTGGTGTCCATCGCCAACCCCACCGGGCGCCCGGTCGCCGGCACCGTCACCGTGGTGCCCGTGGAGGGCGAGGCCCGGTCGGTGCCCGTCACCGCCGAGGCCCGCTCGGTCACGCCCGTCGCCCTGCGCGACGTGGTGGAGGCGCCCTTCGCCGCCGCCCTGGTCGACGTCGACGGCGGCCAGGTCGCCGCCGAGCTGGTGGTGTGGGGCCCGCTGGGCTCCGACGCCGCGCCCTGCTCGTCGCGGGCGTCGAGCCGCTGGTACTTCGCCGACGGGGTCACGGCCCGGGACGCGTCGCTGCTGCTGTCGCTGTTCAACCCGTTCCCCGAGGACGCCATCGTCGACCTGTCGTTCAGCACCGACCAGGGGCGCGCCGCCCCCGCCGCCTTCCGGCCCATCGTGGTCCCCGGCCGCACGCTGGTGGTGCGGGAGATCGGGGACCACGTCCGCCGGCGCAACGCCATCTCCACCTCGGTCGCCGTCCGCACCGGGCGGGTGATCGCCGCCCAGACCCAGACCCGTACCGCCCCCGGTGCGGCCGGGCTGTCGGTTGGGCTCGGCGCCCCCTCGCTCGGCCCCGAGTGGCACTTCCCCAACGGCGTGGTGGCCGACGGGGTGGTCGAGCACTTCGCCGTGTCGAACCCGGGGCCGGCCGAGGCCACCGTGCTGTTCCAGGTGATCGCCGACGACGCGGTGGTGGAGGACTTCGAGCGCACCGTGCCGGCCCGGGGCCGGCTCGACGTGGTGCTGAACGAGGAGGTCGGCATGCCCCGGGGCGTGGGGCACGCCACCACCGTCCGGTCGCTCGACGGCGTGCCGGTAGTCGCCTCCCGCACGCTGGTGTACTCGCCCCCCAGCTCCCGGGCCGGCCGGGCCGACACCCTGGGCGCCCGCCGGGCGGCCACCCGCTGGCTGTTCCCGGCCGGCGGCTCGGGCCCGGGCACGGCCGCTCACCTGGCGGTGGCCAACGTGGGCGAGGAGCCGGCCCGGTTCTCCGCCGCCGGGCTGGTCCGGGGCGAGGCGGTGCCCCTGGCCGGCATCGACGACGTCGAGGTGGGCCC
>JBOGHR010000243.1:0-13040 GCA_050744905.1 Acidimicrobiales bacterium | reverse complement strand
ACGACGAACTCGCCGCCATCCCGCTGCGACGGCACGACTGGCATGGCGAGTGGAACTACACGATCACGCCGCCGCCATCCACGGAGTGAGAGGTTATCCTCCAACTAATTGTGCGGTGCTCCCTTAGAGCGGAAGGCATCTGTGACTGGTGTTTCTCCAGAGAGGCCGTCCGCGAACTGTCGGCAGAGTTGGGAGGCCGAGGTATAGCCGCTCTGATCTGCGAGGTTTGCTCAAGGGAAGGTGCAGAGGAGCCGCTCCTGAGGCATAAGAGACATATGCTTGGTCCGTGAGCAGCAGTACGCTTGCTGGATCGGCCGATCAATGCGCCGTCGGGGGCAGCTCACCGCCAGGCGGGTGGACGGACGGCGGGAGTGCCTCTACGACCCCGGCCAGAGTCGCCCTCCCGATGGGCGCAGCACACGTCGCCGAACCGCGGCCGAGACTGTCACACCCGTTCGCGCTGATGAGGGCGAACACCCCGCTGAGCTCATCCCCGCCGGAATCTCAACAGGAGGCGCAGTGTGAAGTCCTCTCGTTGCTCACCCGGGCTCGGTGTTGGCCGTCGACGATCTGGTCCCGCCACCGGGCGATGGTGCGTCCGAGCGAGTGCACCTCGGGCGGGCACGACTGGTCCTGAAGGTCGACGGCCAGGCGGTCGACGAACTCGCCCGGCAGCTCTGCGTCGGCGATGTCGCAGATTGACCTGGCCACCTCCTTGGCGTGCCAGGCGGTGCGCACGTCGCCATGGGATCTCCAGCGGCCAGCAGGCCGACCAGCTTGGCCTCGCCAGCGTGGTCGAGCCGCTCGTGCGCCACGGCCAACAACACGCCTCCCATCCCATCTACCAGGCCATGCTGGAGCCGGGCCGGGCCGAGAGGACCGCCTTCGTCTGCCGATACCTCCGGGACCGCGACCTCCAGCGGGAGATCGAGGAGGGCCTGAACGTCATCGAGTCCTGGAACCGGGTCAACGCGGTGATCGTCTTCGGCAAGGGCGACGAGTTGGCTACCAACCGCCGCGACGAGCAGGAGCTGGGCATGATCGCCCTGCATCTCCTGCAGGCGTCGATCATGTAGGTGAACACGCTCATTGTCCAAGGAGGTGCTCTCCCTTCCCGGGTGGGAGGGCGTGCTGATCACGAAGGACCGCCGGGGCCTGACGCCGCTGTTCTGTGGACCACATCCTCCCCTACGGCGAGGTGATGCTGGACACCGGCGCTACTGGGAGGGCGACGTGGCTCCCGAGATCCCGGCACGCCTCCGTGAAAGCCCACTGCTACTTGGTGCCACGCTCCTTAACGGAGGCCCTACTGGGCGTTCTTGCCGGCAAGGCCCCTCTCGATGAGGAGTACCTCCTCGTCCCCGGCGAGTGCCGCCGTGTTGACGGGAGCGGCGACGGCGATGATCAGGGCGGCGACCACCGCCGGGTTGCGGAGCGCGGCAGCCACCCGGTTCCAGGCCGGGGCGGGGAGGGCCCGCCGGGACGGCGCCCGCGCCCCTACCGTCGCCCTCGTGGCGGTGGCGCGCTCGATGAACGGGACCAGGGCGCAGACCACCGTCAGGCTGGAGAGGATGGCCAGCTTGATCCCGAACTCCGTCGACTGGAACGACAGCAGGGCGGCGGCAAGGGCGGCCGTGGAGGCGCCGTAGACGACCCTGCCGGTGCGCGACCTCGGCGCCGTCTGGGGGTCGGAGATCATGAAGAACACGAAGACGAGCACCTCGGGGGACAGGGCGACGTTGGACCAGTAGGACAGCCCGCTGATAGGGCCGTCGTGCCAGATGGCGACGAAGCTGCGCCCGGCGAGGGCGAGCAGGCCGACCAGCACGGCGAAGGTGGTGAGGAAGGCGGTGGCCATCGGCACCATCCCGATGGGCCGCAGGATCCAGGCGGCACCGATCAGGCACACGGCGTAGGACAGCGCGACGCCCAGCCGGTTCGGCCCCCACCACAGGTACTGGGGGAACACGTGGCTGGCCCCGACCACGAGCAGGCACCACACGATCCCGACATTCGACGGGTTGAACAGGTGCCCCTTCCCGAACCTGATGAGGTACTTCGACAGCAGGGAGAGGGATGCGGCGAGGAGGAAGAACTGGATCCCGTGGAGGGTCCACCAGTCCCCGTGGCGGGTCCCCGACGCCCGAAGGATGAACGCAACGCTGTTGCCGGTGAGCATGGCGCTCGCCGGCCAGACGAGCATGGCTTCCCGGCGCAGGGTGACGGCCACCTCCACGACGGCGCAGAAGCCGATGGTGACCAGGATCTGGGCGATCGACACCTTGAAGTCGAGCAGCGTCTGGCCCAGGACCTGGAGGGTCATGATCACCGCCGACAGCTTGAGGCGGGGGTCCCCCCGCTTGGGCAGGACCACCGGGATGCGCCGCCCCCGGAAGGCCACGCTCGGCGTCGGCCTGGGGGGACGCTGGTCGCCCGCCGAGGCTGAGGGCGCCGGCCGGTCGTGGCGGGTGACGTGCATGTCAGCTCGCCGGCTGCAGGGTCGCCCCCGCGTAGGCGCTGGTGATCAGCGGGCACCAGATCACCACGGACCGGTACTTCGTGGGGTCCACGTCGGCGGGCAGGACGAAGTTGAGGGATCCGGCGGTGATGTCCAGGGGGGCGGCGAGGGCGGCGGGCGCACTCAGGTAGTCGTCGGTCGTCCGCGGCGCCTCCATGGGATGGAGGCGGATCTCGAGGTCGACGTTGGCGGTGACGAAGAAGTCGTCGAGCCGCAGCGCGTAGGTGCCGTCGGCCAGCCGGTAGACGGTGACGGTCCCCTCGCCGGTCTGGTCCATCCGGTAGAGCTCCCCGGTGGCCACGACCTCGGTCCCCGGGGCGGTCATCGACGGGAGCGGTGGCTCCTCCAGCGGCACGTCCACCTGCTGGTCGACGTCGAGCCGCCACGGGCCGTCGGCACTGACCTGGAGCGCCTTGGTGCCCGGCTTGGACGTGATCCCGTACGCCGACCGTGCCCCGTCGCACGCCGCGTCGATCAACGGCTGCTGACGTGACGGATCGCTCACCACCAACCGGCCGGCCTCGCATGTTCCGCTCACCCGCCACTGGAGGGCGTCGTCGGCGATGGTGAAGCTGTCGGTCACGCCCCGTCCTTCTCCTTCCAGGGTGACCACGTCCTGCCACCAGGGCCACGATCGGAGCAGCGTGGGCGAGGCGGGGGTCGTGGTCGCCGCCGGCCCGGTCGCCTCCCGGCTCGCCGCCGGCGCCTTGGGCGCGCGCGCCTCTGAGCCCACGAGGCGCTCACGCGCACCGAAGAGGTTGCCGCCGACCAACGCGCTGGCCGCCAGGGCGAGCAGGCTGACCGCGGTCACCACCTGCCTGGCCCGCTGCCGCCGACGATCACCCGAAGCCCCCTCCGCCCCCTGAGCCGGTGGCTGGTCGAGGTTTGGCGGCGACTCGGTTCTCGTCATCGGCCCTCCCCCCGGTCCAGTTGGCGGTTAGCCGCACGGACGTCGCCCCCCGGGCGAGCCGCAACCCAGCCGCCCGCTGGCCCGACGACGATCTTACCGGCCCATCGGTCGGCAGGGCGCCGGCGCCGGCCCCGGCGAGGGTTGCGGTCGAGTCGCTCGAGGCCCCGACCGCCCCCTCGTTGCAGCGGCCGCGTCACCGCACCGCCACCACGCCGAGCTCTTCGGCGGTGATCTCCTCCAGGCGCCGGCGCCTGGTCTCGACACCGAACAAGGCCATGGCCACAACCGCCAGGGCCATGGGGACCGCTCCGAGCAGCGCCGTGACGGCAATGCTCGGGGGTGCGACCGCCGCCGCGACCAGCGCGATCAGCACCACGCCGCCCGCCTTGCTCGCCCCCGCCGCCAGCCCGGTGCCCCTCGATCGCACCCTGGTGGGGAAGACCTCCGAGCTGTAGGCGAACAGCACGGCCACGATGGAGCTGATGCCCCAGATGGGCAACACCAGCAGCGCCTGGAGCACGGTGCGGTTGTCGGCCACGTCGTCGCCCAGGACCACGAAGCCGACCAGGGCCGCCGACGTGAGCAGACCGAGCAGCACGATCGTCTTCTTGCTGCTCCACACGCCGTACAGCCAGGCGACGACGAAGTTGAGCGGAAAGCCGATCAGCGCCGAGTCGCGCAGGATGCGGTTGGCGGTGACCTCGGAGTACCCGACCTTTTGGAGGTTGGACGGGATCCACAGCTGGAAGCCGAAGGTCACCAGGCCCACGCCGAGCCCCAGCATCACGACGACGGCGCTGAGGCCGACGAACGGTGGGCGGAGCAGGGAGCCGAAGCGGTCGGCGACCCGTCCCTCCACCGCCAGCTCGGAGGTGTCGTCGCGCACCACCGTTGCGCCGTAGCGCCGCATGACGGCCTCGGCCTCGTCGTCGCGCCCGTGGGCGAGCAGGAAGCGGGGGGACTCCGGGATCCAGCGGTTGAGTAGCAGCAGCAGCAGGCCGGTGGGCAGGCCCAGGAGCCACAGGATGCGCCAGCCGTAGTCGGGCACCAGGATCTCCGACAGCCAGCTGGTGATGGCGTAGGCACCGGCCACGTCGCCACCGATCAGGACCATCACCCAGCCCCGGTGCCGGGCCGGGATGGTCTCCGACATCAGGGCGAAGGTGATGGGCAGCATGCCCCCCACACCGAGGCCCATCACGAAGCACATGACGAGGTTGAGCGCATACGAGGGCATGGAGCCGCACACGGCGGTGGCGATGAACAGCACCCCGGCGAGCAGGATGGAGGCCCGCCGGCCGATGCGGTCGCCGAGCCATCCCCAGATGAACGACCCGATCACCGTGCCGGTGATGCCGAAGAGCGGAAGGAGGGCGGCCGGGACCTCGCCACCGGGGTTGAGGGCCGACTTGAGGCCGTACTCGGTGGTCATCCCTGGTACGACGAATGCCAACGTGGTGGGCTTCATCACGTCGATGGTCACGGCGGCCGCCATCACCAGCAGCAAGCCGACATGAGCGGGTCGGATGGCCGCCTCGTCGAGGGCTCGCACCCGGATGCTCGCCGCCCGTTCGCCGGTCGCCGCCGTCCGCGGCGGGAACAGCCCCTTGGCGGTGAACCCCAGGCCGACGAGGATCAGCGCCATGCCGGCCGCCATGGGGGCGTCGACGTCCATGCCCGCCAGGTGGTACCCCATCTCCCCGGCGTCGAGGTACATGGGCAGGTGGAGGAGGACGCCTACCGTCACCGCCGCGATGCCGGCCCAGAACGCGGTGGGATGGGCGTAGCTGATGCCGCCCGTCGACCTGCGCCCGGTCACGCGCTTCACTGCTGGAGCCGTCGTCCATGCCCGCAGAGCACGTCATGCGGACATCCGCGGGCACCGATCCCGTCCTTGCCGTATTCCCATGGCGCTACGGAGTGAGCCACCGCCCAGGGAGCGCCGGCCGTCGCCCGGCCGCTGGAGCTCATGCGCCACTCCCGGGCCGCTCGCGGGCACATACCACCCCTGGCACATCGACCCGCCGGCACATCTCGTGATCGCTCCCCCTCGGTCGTCGGGCCCGCTCGGAGACTGCCGAGTGGCCGGCTAATGGCAATGCAACCACCTCACCGGCCGAATGGCAACCAGAGGTTGTAAACGTCGTGACAACTCGGCCAGGCGGCTGAGTGCCAGCGGCGGCCACGGCCCCCGACGACGGTGGTCCATTCGGCGTCTCCAGCGCTCGGGCGACATTTGCACAGGGTCGACTCGGCATGGGGCTGATGGTCAGCCGCCCGGTGCTGCGGACGTCGCCGTCGAGGCTGGGCGGCGTGGGTCGATCTCGGCATAAGGGGCAATGGTCACCCGTCCGGTGCTGCGGACGTCGCCGTCGAGGGTGCGCGGCGTGGCGAAGATCCGGTCCAACTTGCGACGGGCCGAGGCGATGTCGGCCGCCCGTACCGACATCCGGGCGACGATCGTGAAGGTGAAGGTGGACTGGGCCTGTTTGATCGCTCGCAGGGTCGCCGCCACTGACCGCTGCGTCTTCCGGTCCAGCGACCTCGCCTCCTGGCGCAGCCCCGGCGCGAACGTGCCGAGGACGTGCCGGCCGGCCGGTGTGAGGGTGTAGACGCGCCTGGGCGGGCCGGTTGCGTGGCTGTCCCAGGCCTGGGTCACGAGGCCGGCGTCGTCGAGGAATCGAAGGGCTCGGTAGACCTGACCCGGGGTGGCGACGAGCCCCATCCGCTTGAGTCGGCCGAGCAGGTCGTACCCGTGCCCGGGGCGTTGCTCCAGCAACAACACCAGCCAGGCGCGAACGGCCGCCCTTGGAAAGCCGATCTCGTCTTGTTCGAGCCGGATGGCCACGGGTGGACCCCCGATCAAAGTTGGTTCCGAGCCAGCGATGGCGTTTCCGGAATGGACTCGTCTGGCCGCGGTCGCCGGAGTCGCTTGCGTAGCCGTCCCGACGATCACGGTCCCCCCGTTCCTACCGCGCGCGGGCCCGAGAGTCAACAGAGTTGTAAGAACACGCGACACCGGGCACGCGCGGCCGTGGTGCCCGATGCGGGCGGTCAGGCGCGTCTATGGGCGCCGACGGTCTCCGGCCCCGCGCCCAGCGGAGGTGGCCCGAAGCGGCGCAAGGGTCCGCTCCTCTGGGCGGCGGGCAGGGCGAGAAGCACCAGCACGAACGGGAGGAGCTGCACCCGCTCGCGCGCCAGGATGCCGAAGTTGCGGAACACCGAGAAGGCGACGAGGAACAGGATGGAGGAGGTGGCGCAGAATGCCAGATAGGAGGTGGCGACGATGCGTCGGGCGGCGGCCGCCACCCTCCGCCTCGAGGCGGCGAGGAGCACGAGCATGGCGGTGCCCTCGAACGAGGCGGCCAACGCCTGAGCGTTGTGGGCCTCGAATGGAAGTGGGCGGACGAGCACTCCGGGAACGGCCAGCGGCCACGGTGTCCTCTCGACACTGAATGCCGACCTGCCGATTTCCGACTCACGCTCGGCTACCTCGAGTACCGACCGGCTGGTCTGGGTTCCGAAGCTCGTCAGCTCGAAGTGGCGGGCGAACTGGCCCGCCAGGGCCGACCCGATGGCGACGAGGACGAACAGCCCCCCGATGGTCACTAGTGGACCGAGTGGCTTGGGTGTGGCCGACCGACGGAGCAGGTATGCGCCGGCGACGCCCATCAGCACCATGAAGCTGATATGGGGCCGGCACAGCGCCGATCCCGCCAGGCCGAGGGCGAGAACGGGCATGCCGCCGCGCCGGTGGGTGAGCAGCCGGGCGGCGCCAACCGCACAGGTGCCCAGCGCCAGGGTCATCCACGCCTCCTTGCCGATGGCGGAGGTCCAGAACAGCGTCGACGGCAGCAGGAAGACGAGCAGGGCATAGCGACGGCGGTCGCCTTCGGGGACAGCCAGGACGAAGGCGCGGTAGAAGAGGTACAAACCCCAAAAGGCGAACCAGGAGAACACGAGGTAACCGACCAACTTGCTCGGGCCGGTGATGGTGTAGAGGGCTCCGGTAACAGCGCTGATGAACCGCCGGCCGAGTTGAGCGTCGCCTGAAAGCGCAAAGTGGCCGGCACGGAAAGCCTCGGAGTAGGCGGTGCCTGCGCCGTGGTAGCCGCGGGCGTCGGCCACGCCGCCATAGATCCCGAATGCGACGGCGTGGTTCACAAACGCCATGGCGAGCTTCAGGAAGAAGGCGCCGACGATCAAGGCCCCGATCCTGCGGTCCGGTTCGCGGCGTACCGCTTGACCCAAGAGGGGGACGCTGACCACCACGAGGAGAGGCCCGATCATCAGGGTTCCCCACGTCTGGTAGTCGCGGTGCTCGAGGGCCCAGGTGAACCAGGAGACGTACGCGACCACCGCAGCCAGGCCGACCAGCAACCAGGCCCTGTTGGCGGCCACCGGCAGGGTCGAACAGCCGACTGCCCGACGCTCCGCCACCGGGGGAAGAGGCGGGGTGTCGTTCACCGCACCCGTCGGAACGGGCGCAGGCGGCGGGACCGGGCGCCGCGGGCAGGGGGCGGGGCGGCGTGCGAGGCCGCCTCTGCGCCGACCAGCGCGGTCGGTCGCTCGCCGTGGGCGGCGGCGGCCGGTGGGGAGGTATCCGAGGGAGGAGGCAACGTCACCGCCACCGGCACCACCGGCCGCTTCTTCCGGCCGGAGCGCCGACGGCGCCGAGTCGAGAGCTGCTGAACCTTGGCGCCCCGCCCCACCCCGATGAGGGCCACACCGAACACACGCACGCCGAGTCGCCCGAGCAGTGCCGTCATGCGGTGCGCGGCTTCCGACGTGGTGGTCCCCGCCCGGGCGACGACGACCACGGCGTCGGCGGCCGGCATGAGCTCCGCGGCATCGTTCATGGACAGGGCAGCCGGGGTGTCGACGATCACGACGTCGGCTGAGTCACGACAGCGCAGCAGCATCTCGCGGGCGCCCGTCAGAAGCGCGGCTGGATTCGACATCGGCGTCCCGCTGGGGACGAGGCGGACGCCGGGCACCGAAGTGGTGCGGGCGATATCGGTGAGGCGGTAGCGGGTGTCGCGGCTGACGAGGACGTCGCTCAGCCCGAACTGAGCGTCGACGCCGAGGAGCCGGTCGAGGGTGGGGCGACGAAGATGGCAGTCGACGACGAGGACCGAGCGGTCGGCCTCGGCGAAGCTGGCGGCGAGGTTGGCGACCGTCGTGCTCTTCCCTTCGCCGATCCCGGGCGAAGTGACGACGATCACCTTGATCGCCTCGCCGGCGCCCAGGAGCGGCTCGAAGCGGAGCTCGTAGGCGTGCCTCCGGTCCCTCGGGGCCGACGTCCCATTCGGACCGGCTTCCACGGGATCCATTCCTGCGGGGCCCAGGCGCGGGACGGCGCGGGCGAGCATGATGGCCGACCGCACAGCCCGATACGCCTCCGCCACGGGAGACAGCGGGTTCGTCGCCGCTTCGGGGGACTGGGAGTGCCTCCCTCCGCGCAGCGGGACCTCGGCCACGACGGGGAGGCCGAAGGCATGCTCGGCCGCCGCCTTGGTGCGAAGGCGCATGTCGAATCGGTCCAGAGCGAGGACGACCGCCACCGCCAAGGTGAGGGCGAGAACCAGCGCCAGCGCCGAGCGCCCGCGTCGGCTCTCGGGTGGCCTGAAACCGTCGCCGGCGGCGTCGGTGACCGGCACTGGTCTCGCCGTCGACACTGTGGTGAAATGGGGCGCCGGCGGCCCTCGGTCGGCAAGGCTCGCCTGGTGCCCGATCGTGACCGCCAGCTGGCTTGCCAGGGCGTCACGGGTGGCCTTGAGCGACGAACTGTCGCTCCTGGCAGCGCCGATCTGGCTCTCCACGTCGTTCAGCTGCGCCCGCAGGGACTCGAGGCGAGCCGCCGTGCGTTCGACGTCCTCCTCATAGGCCGTCGACTCGAGCTCGAGTTGGAAGTTGGTGGCTGCTTCGGCGAACGTGTCGACGACCCGTGCCACCTCGGCCCCGTGCCGCCCTGTGGCGGTGAAGGTGATGGTGCCCCGCTTCCTGTTGACCGTCACGTTGACGGCCGAGGCCAACGACTCAGGATCATCGCGGTCGAGGGTCTCCGAGACGCGGCGAGCCACCTCTGGGCTGCGGAAGAGCCGCGCCGATGCGGCGAGGAACTCGCCCCGGGCGGTGTTCGACTCGGCGGAGAGGCCCCCCGAGGGGGGAAGTGCGATGGTGTGGTCGGCCGAGAACCTCCGGTCTCGAGCCCGTTCTGCGTCGCTCGGCGTGGTGACGACGACCGCCACCACGGCGGCCACGGCCGCGATTACGAGGACCCACCAGCGGCGCCCGACCGCCCTCAGGTAATCCCGTGGTTCCAACGCACCTCTCCGTTCAACCCACCGCCGAGGTGAGCGGGCGTAGTCGAATGGTACCCGTGCTCGGTCGCCGTGCCGCTTCGCCGTTCACGGTCGTACCATCCGGAGACGACCCACCGTTTGACCGCAGGGGATGCGGCGAAAGGCGACATGCGGATCCTCCACGTGGTGTCCACGGCGAAGCGACGGGGCGCCGAGATCTTCGCCGCCGACCTGGTGCGGCTCTTGGCGGGTGCCGGCGTCGCCCAACGAGTGGCCGTGCTCGTGGCCTCGGCACCGTTCGACGTCCAATACGGCGGCTACGTCAGCGTCCTGTCGGAGGAGACGGGTGGTCACCGACTGGGATGGCTTCGGCGGGTCGTGGCGCTCCGGCGACAGGTGTCGGCATGGCGGCCCGACGTGGTCTTCGCCCACGGCGGCGACGCCCTGAAGCACTCCGTCGCCGCCGACCCGAGGGGCCGAGTCCCCCTCGTCTATCGCAACATCGGGATGGCCGGAGGTTCGATCACCCGTGGGGCCCGCCGCCGCCTCTACTCGACCCTCATGTGCCGTGCCGACAAGGTGGTCGCCGTCGCCGACGTCGTCGCACGACAGACGGTCGTGACCTTCCGGGTATCTCCCGCGTCGGTCGTGACCATGCCCAACGGCGTCGACGGGGACCGTCTCATGCCCGTGCACGAGCGGGAGGCCGTGCGTCGAGAGATCGGCGTCCCGGCCGGGGCGCCCGTGGTGTTGTCGGTTGGCGCCCTCAGCTGGGAAAAGGACCCTCTTGAGCAGGTCGAGCTGGCTGCGCGCCTCCTCGTCGTCCAGCCCGAGTGCGTCTTCGTCCTCGTCGGCGATGGGCCCCTGCGCCCAGACGTCGAGGCGATGGTGTGCCGGCGCGGCCTGGAAGGCCGGGTGCTCCTGCTCGGGAGCCGGGGAGACGTCGCTGATCTCCTCGGGGCTGGCGACGTCCTGGTCCTCACCAGCCGGTCCGACGGCATGGAGGGCATGCCGGCGAGCGTGATCGAGGCCGGCCTCGCCGGCCTTCCCGTGGTGGCCTACCGCGTCGCCGGCCTGGGCGAGGTCGTCGACGACGGCGTCACCGGCCTGCTGGTGCCGCCAGGCGACATGGCGGCGCTCGTCGATGCCACCCGCTGCCTGGTCGCCGACGGCCGGCTTCGGGCGCAGTTCGGTCGTCGCGCCAGGATCCACTGCATGGAGCGGTTCGAGCTGCACGAGCAGCTTCCCCGCTATCTCGAGCTGTGCACGGAAGTGGCCGGCAAGACACGCAGCTGTTGAGGGGAGCATTCCTCGGTCGCGAGCGGCACGCCGGCGCCCCCGTCACGGCCCTGTCAGGATCGTCGCTCGCCATCGTCGGTACCATCCTTCAGGTGTCCACGGGTGTGCGCCGGTGACCGACGTCACGGTCCTGGCCATCGTCCTCACCTACAACGCCCCGGCGTCGCTTCGGGCGTGCCTCCGGGCCCTGGACGGCCAGACCAGGCGGCCGGAGTCGGTCCTCGTCGTGGACAACGCCAGTGTGACCCCGACGGAGGAGGCGGTTGCCGGCCTCGGCCTGCCGGAGGGCTGGTCGCGGGTGATGCGCCAAGCGTCCAATGGTGGTCCTGCCGGTGGCCACGCTGCCGGCCTGCGGGCGTTCCTCGCCTCGGGGAGCGAGGTCGCATGGGTCATGGACGACGACTCCCTGCCGGCGCCTGATTGCCTGCAGCGGCTCCTGGAGAAGGGGCTCGCAGGCGCCCAGCCCATGTATGTCTTTCCCTCATGGGTACAGCGGGACGGCACCGTCACGTCGTATCCGGCGTGGTGCGGCTTCGTGATCGCCCGAGCGATCGTGGAGACGGTCGGAGTACCCATGGAGGAGCTGTTCTGGTGGGCGGAGGACACCGAGTACCTGTTCTGGCGGATCCCCGGAGCCGGCTACCCCATCACGCACGAGACCGCGGCAGTGGTCGAGCACAGGAACGTCCGCGAGACGGTGCACGGCAACCCACCGTGGAAGTACTACTACGAGGCCAGGAACAACGTCTTCTATCACCTGCACGTCAAGTGGGACCTGCGACGACTTCCGCGCAAGCTTGGCCTGCTCGTGGCGCGGGCATTGCTGCGGGAACGCCGAAGGCGATCCTGGAGGCTGGTGATGATCGCCCGCGGGGTCGCAGACGGCGTGCTCGGCCGCCTGGGCAGGCGTGTCGCCGTCGACCCTTCGTGGGCGGCGTGACGTGCCGTCGCTCCGAGGTGGGCTTGCCGCTCTGCTGGGTGCGATCCGCACTCCGCTTCGGCAGTTGCGAGCGGAGAGGAGGCGAGCCAGGTTCCTGGCTGCACGCCTCGTCTGGCGCAGCGGCGCCTGGCGGTGGCTGCGCCTCCCGATTCGGTTCGAGGAGGGGTTCCGCACCTATCTCCAACCGACGTCGCTTTCCGCCCGCTACTGGATCAGCCGGGATCACGCCAAGGAGGACCGCGACTTCCTGCGTTCCTGTCTGAAGCAAGGCGACGTCGTGGTCGACGTCGGCGCCAACATCGGGATCCTGGCCCTGACGGCCGCCACGCTGGTGGGACGATCAGGTCGTGTCGTCGCCATCGAACCCAACGAACGCGTCTTCTCCTTCCTCCGGGAGAACGTCCGGCTCAACAGGATGGGCCACGTGGAGTGCCTGCGCTGTGCGATCGGTTCTTCAACCACGATGCTGGCCATGACGGACGTCCGAAGCGACGACTTCAACGCCGTCGTGCCGGGCAACCCCCTCCGGGCGGTCGCTGCCCAGATGGTGCGGTGCCGGACGCTCGATGACGTCATTCCGCCTGACGAGGACGTCGCGCTGCTGAAGATCGACGTGGAGGGGTTCGAGCTGCCCGTGCTCCGAGGAGCGACGGCGGTCCTGTCCCGCACGGCCCGAGTCTATTTCGAGTGCTATCAGCGGAAGCGGCACTGCGACAGATATGGCTACGAGCCGCGCGACCTGATCGACTTTCTCGAGGACCACGGGTTCTTCGCTCTACCGCTGGCAGGACGGGACGACCGTCCCCGTCCGCTCACCCGGCTCGGTGGGGAAGTCCTGCGAGAACCTCGTTGCCGTTCGACAGGGCGACGGCAGGGACGCGACCCTACCGAGCACTCCGCTAGCGCCGTCGTGACACCGGGCGGTCCCGACACGCCCCGTGCTGAGTAGCTGTCGCGAAAGTTTCACCAGCGCGATTACGTGGGCGCCGGCTCGGTCAGGCGGCGCAGGAGGAGGCGGCTGTGGGCAGCCCATACGAAACCCTCTGTGACCTTCGGGTCGCGCTCATA
>JBOGHR010000242.1:0-6598 GCA_050744905.1 Acidimicrobiales bacterium | reverse complement strand
CGGCCGCCAGCCCGGCGGCTGCGCCGACGGCGACGGCCCGGCCGCGGCGCCCCGTCCTACGAGCGGCCACCGGGCAGCCGGACCTCCCGCTCCGCCCGGGCCTGGTCGTCGAGGCAGAACCGGGCCGCCGGCACCGCCTCCAGGCGGCCCTCGTCGATGGGGCGGCCACACGCCTCGCACGTGCCGTAGCCGCCGTCGTCCAGGCGGTGGAGGGCGTGCTCCACCTCGGCCAGCTCGGCCTGGACCTGCTCGAGGATCGACAGGTCGGCCTCCCGGTGGAAGGTCTCGGTGCCCACGTCGGCCTGGTGCTGGTCCACCGACGACAGCTCGCCCAGGCTGTCGTTCTCGGACTCGGAGGTCAGCCCCTGGTCCACGAAGTCGGCCCGCAGCTGGGCGAGGCGGGACCGCTCCTCCTCCAGGCGAGTGCGCACGGCGTCGGTGTCCATCGCGCCGATCGTACCGGCCGCCGGGCGCTGCGCCCGGACGGGCGTGGAGCCGTGGGGGCGGGGAGGATCGAACTCCCGGCGCACAGATCAAAGGCTGGTCGCAGCGGTCCAGGGGAGGGGCGACAGGTCGCTGAGCTGCGGTTCTGTTGGGCCGCCGGTCCACCACGTACGCGGAGCTCAGCCCGGTGCGCCTGATCTCAGACGACGCGACAGGAGTGGATGGCGTAGTCGAACCTCCGAAGTTCCCCGGTTCGAGGGTCGGTGCGGTACCGGCCCTTCACCACAAGGCGGAGGGCCGACCCTTCGTCGTTCGTCGCCGTCCCGACAAAGGAGTAGTTGCTGTGACGCAGCTCCTGGCCCTCCTCGGTCATGGTCCCGACCGCCGTCGCGTGCTCGTCGGCCGTGCCGATGTAGGTGTCCACGATCTCCCCGGTGTCGTTCAACACCTCGAACGTGAACGCCTCGTCCTCGATCTTTCCTTCGGCGTTGTAGCCGCCGGCACGCGCACCCCCTTGGTGGAGGGCGACGAAGAAGGTCTCGGTGTACCGGAGGGCGATGCGTGCTCGCTCGAACCCGCAAGCTCCCTCGAGGCTGAACAGACCGTAGAAGGTCTCCGGGTCGTCACCGGCGGCGGGGTAAGAGCCCGAGACGACCTCGACGAGACGAATCGTGCCGTTGGAGCCGGAGGAGGGTGCACCCTCTGCCCAGGAGGGCGCCGAGGGGACAAGGGCGGCGACGGCCGCCACTGCTGCCCACACCAGCCTCCTTCGCCTCCGCGGTGGCGCAGCCACCGGGCGTCGCCCGTCGAGGATCACCGCACCCGCTTCGCCCGTCGCCGCCCGGGCTGTGCCCCGGGTCACCGCCGTCCCTCGAGTGCGACACCCCGCACGTCCGGCACCCGGGCCGAGCGAGGGGCGTCGGCAGACCGATCCTCGGCGCGCGCCGCCATCAGGACGCCGAGGGGGAAGTAGGTCGCGACCAGCCAGACGCTCGAGACCACGAGGCCGGGCCACTCGCCGGCGGCCAGGCCGAGGATCGCCACGGGGAACCACAGGCTGGCGACCAGCGGGAGCCGACGGAGTGGCGCCGGCCAGCGGCGGGCCCGCGCCACGGTTGCGCCTTGGACGATCAGCCACAGCATGCTCAGGGGCCAGGCGGCGTCGAGGGCGGCCATGATCCCTTCGCTCGTCATGTTCGGCTCGAACAGGTCAGGCACGCTCCAGCCCATCGCGAGCACGAGCAGCACCGCCTGAACGGCGAGCACGGCGCGGCCCCAGCGGGTGGCGCCGGTCGCGTCCGTCGACCACAGGGCCGCCACCAGGCACAGGACGCCGACCTGGAAGGCGAACCCCCCGGCCAGCTCGAGGCGGCTGTTGGCGCCCTCCTCGATGGGCCCCGCCACCAAGGCCGCCACCGCCCACGCTGCCGCTCCCGCCGCCACCGCCGCACCGCACCACCGGATCAGTGATGTCGTCATCGTCCTCCTCCTTCGCCACCTGCCAGGCCCGTCGCCCGGCGATGGCACCGAAGCGAGTATCACGGCAGAGGGACCGGCCGTCATCGGCCGCGCCGGTGGTCCTCGTCTCGGCCGAGCGGAGTAGGCAGCCGATGTCGATCTCCGTCTCGAGGCCGATGTCGGCGAGACAGCGCTGGGGATAGCTTCGCCACCGTGGGCCTCCGCAGCACCAGGGAGCTCGACGACCGAGCGCTCGACGCGGCGGCGTCGGTCGGTCTTCTCGGGCTCGGGCTCTTCGAGGCCGCCTTCTCCGAGACCGTCGTGCGCCCCTGGGGCCAGGCGCTGCTCACCCTTGGCTGGACCCTCCCGCTCCTCTTGCGGCGCCGGTGGCCCGTCCTCGTCCTGGCGCTGGTCGTCCCCTTCGGACCCGCGCGTCGGCTTCTTCTGGGCCGGCTACGCGCTCTCCGACGGCACCCTGAGCGACTACGTCTTCACCGCGGTCTTGTATGGGTCGGCGTGGGGAGTGGGCTACGCGCTGCGGCAGCGGGCGACGCGCATCTCCGAGCTCAACCAGGAAGCCGAGGACCTGAGGCAGCGCCAGGCTGAGCGGGAGCAGCGCGCCATCGCCGACGAGCGCGCCCGCATCGCCCGCGAGCTGCACGACATCGTGTCGCACAGCATCAGCGTGATCACGATCCAGGCCCAGGCCGTGCGCCGCCGCCTCCGAACGGATCAGATCCAGCTTCAGCGAGGTCGGCGATTTGCGTGACATCGAGGACACCGCCCGCCAGGCCATGGCGGAGATGCGCCGCCTGCTCGGCGTGCTGCGCGCCGACGGTCCGGCCGCCCTCGCGCCTCAGCCGGGACTCGACCAGCTCCCCCGGCTCGTGGCCGACACACGCGCTGCCGGCATCTCCGTCGAGTTGCGCACCGAGGGAGAACCGGTTCCGCTGCCGCCGGGACTCGACCTGACCGCCTACCGGGTCGTCCAGGAGGCGGTGACGAATTGCCGCAAGCACGCCGCCGGCGCTTCGGCCGACGTCGTCGTCCGCTATCTGCTCGACGCGGTCGAGCTGCAGATCGACAATGACGCACCCCGACTCCCGCCGACGCTCGCAGAAGGCGGCCACGGACTGATCGGCATGCGGGAGCGCGTCTCGCTCTACGGCGGCACGTTGCTCGTCGGCCCCCGCCCCGGCGGCGGCTTCTCGGTTCGCGCCAACCTTCCCAGGGGGAATGGGGCGGGCGCGTGAGCATCACGGTGGTCATCGCCGACGACCAGGCGATGGTGCGAGCCGGCTTTCGTTCGCTTCTCAGCGGCGAAGTCGACATCGCCGTGGTGGCGGAGGCGGTCGACGGTGAGAGCGCGATCGCTGCCGTGCGCGAGCACGGCCCGGACGTCGTGCTCATGGACATCCGCACGCCGGTGCTCGACGGCATCGCCGCCACCCGGCAGCTCGTGGCCGAGGGCAGTCGCAGCCGGGTCCTCATGCTCACCACATTCGACCTCGACGAGTACGTGTTCGACGCGCTCCGAGCCGGCGCGAGCGGTTTCCTGCTCAAGGACGCGACTGCCGAGGAGCTCGTCGCCGCGGTCCGAACGATCTCCGCCGGCGACGCCCTGCTCGATCCCGCGGTGACCCGCCGCGTCGTCGACGCCTTCACTCGCACCCAGCCCGCTCGCCGTCCCGCCTCCCACGAGCTTTCCCACCTCACCAACCGAGAGGTCCAGGTCCTGCGGCTGATCGCGCGCGGCATGTCGAACCGGGAGATTGCCCGCGAGTTGGTCGTCACAGACGCCACGGCGAAGACGCACGTCAGCAATGTCTTGTCCAAGCTCGGGCTGCACGACCGGGTGCAGGGAGTCGTTTACGCGTATGAGAACCACGTCGTGCAGCCGGGCGACGAGTCCCAACGCTGAAAGCCGAGACACAGGCAACTTGGATCTGGGAGGCCACACCGCACCGTTTCGCCGCACGGGCTGAAGGGCGCTACCAGTAGCCGCCGGCCGTCGCTACCGTGCGCCGCCTCGGTGCCGTTCTCGGGCGCCTGTCGTCCGCGCAGTCCGCTCTGCTCCAGCACTGCGAGAACGCGGGTGGCGCTCCCGACGAGAAGGCAGTGGTGATAGCGCGACGCTCGCCAGCCGCTGGATGGGCTGGGCTCGGCTCTCCGACGCCGGACTGACCGGTGAACATGTTCCGGAGCGTCTGAACGTCCCTCCGGATCGTTCGACCTGCGGATTCGGCAGGCGGCCGGCCCTCGTATCGTAGACTGGCCAGTGGTGGACGATGGCATGAGCCTCGAGGTGCAGTTCCTCTTCTACCTGGCGGCGGTCGTCTGCTTCGTGCTGGCGGCGCTCGGCAGCCGCGTCCGCGCCCAGGTGGCGTTCGTCCCGTTGGGGTTGGCCCTCTTCGTGTTCCCGACGATGTGGAACACCGGGGCGCTCGCCTTCTGAACGGCCTCGGTCTTGGGTGTGAACTCCGTGGCGGTCCGTGATCGCCTGAACGTACGGGTCATCGATAGCGATGTTCGTGCGCACCCGGCCATGCACCAACTCTACGAATGGGTCACGGACGTACTGATGAAACAAGCGCCGCGGGTGCGGAGGCCTCGTCCCGGCCGGGGCCCTACCGTTGGCCCGCCGCGTTCCCTGCGGCGACAGGCGGCTCGGGTCCGCCCAAGGGCACCGGAGCCTCGATGAGGTGGGGTTGCGGCGCTGTGCCGGCGGGCGCCAGCCAGGGTTCTTGGAGCGCGGCGTCGGGAGTGAAGGTCCAGCGGCGCCCGACCCGGTCGATGCCGATCGGGTAGAGGACGAGCCTGCCGCCGGCATCGATGTGGAGTCGAAGGAAGTTCTTCTGGTCCATGTGGTGGAGGGGCGCATAGGCCTCGTTGCCGTGGTAGCCCAGGCAGTTGCTGGCCCACAGGTAGCCCGACACCCCCAGGACCCCGCCCACTCCGCCCAGGACCCAGACCAGCCCCAGAAACGCGAGCAGGGACCACGGCTCGTCGATGCTGGAGGTCAGCCGCGACGCCGCCACGATGACGGCGGCGAGTCCGCCGAACTGGAGCGCCGAGTGCCCCAGGCCGATCAGCAGGCGGGGTAACCCCCGGGCATCGTGGGCCAGGCGGATCATGGCTCCGAAGACGACGATCACGATGATGAGCACCAGGAAGGCGCTGGGGCTTCGCCACAAGGCCCGGCCCAGGTCGACGAAACCGAGGTCGCGGTGGCTCTCATCGAGGTGCAGGGTGAGCATGACGACCACGAGCACCTGCAGCGCCCCGAGGGCGCCGGCCAGCGGGAGGTGGTAGGCCGGCAGCAGCCAGATGCGCTTGCGCAGCTTCCGTGACCACTCGGCCGCGGGGTACACCGCGGCCCGACGCAGGGGGGGCGCGTCCTCGTTCGGCGGTGGGGCCACCTCCGGGATGTTGTGGGTGGGGTGGAGGAATGCCCCGCCCCCTCCGGCCGTCACGAGTTGGGTGTCCCCGCCGTCGGCGGCGTAGCGGGCGTAGTAGTGGCGCCCGCTCTTCAAGTACAGCGCGATCGCGGCCCCGGCCGGCTGCACCACCTCGCGGTCGAGGTCGGTGAGGTTGCGGGTGGCGCACACCTCGGCGCTCCTGCGTCCGCTCTCCACCTCCTTGGCCATGCACAGGACGATGCGGTCGCCGGGCTCCATCTCCCCGCCGACCTGGCGGAAGTACGCCAGCTGCGGCTCGTCCAGGTAGTCGCCGAACTGCAGATCGATGCCCCACAGCCACCAGCGGTGCGGCAGGCGGATGGCGAAGTAGCTCCGGGTCTGGGAGGTGGTCCACCCCCCGACCGGACGCTGCCGGCAGAAGATGTTGGTGAAGTTGACCAGGCCGTCGTACCAGTCGTGGCTGCCGGGGATGGCGAAGAGCTGGGGCGACGCATCCGGCGGCGCGCACGGCATCGCGGCCCGGTAGGGCCCGAGGAAGCGGTTGTGGTACTCGGTGCGGGTGGGCACGGGGTACACCTGGTCGCCCCCCATCAACAGCAGCGCCCCCCGCTCCAGGCGGTGGAGCTCACCCTGGTAGGACAGTTCGAGCCCGTCCTGGGCCAGAAGGGACGCCACGGTGAACGTGGAGTTCCACCCGTCGCCCAGGTCCGAGACGTAGTCGATCCAGATGGTGTCCTGCTGGGAGCGGTCCTCGATGTCCGCCGGGGACAGCGCCTGCATCTGCCGGCTGTCGGTGAACGACGTGGAGAAGCCTGACGCCAGGACGCGGCCCGCGGTGTCGATCAGCTGGTGGGGATCGAGCCACCGCACCATCGGCCGGCGGACGAAGTCCAGGTCGTCGTCGGTCGCCGGGCGCTTCGAACAATCCTGCTCGTTGCCCCGTTGGGGGTCGGAGGCTTGGCGCATCCCGGCATTTTGCTCGGCGTGGGCCGCCCGGCGCTCCGTCACAACCATCGCCCGGCCAGCGAGTTGTTCGAACCGAGATGCGCACGTTCCCCTTCGGCCGAGCACTTGGGCCAGCTACGATCGCCGGAGCCTCACCTCAGGGCTTGTGCCCGTATCGACGAAGTCGACGACGATCACTTCCTTGCTAAGGGAGCACCGCACAATTAGTTGGAGGATAACCTCTCACTCCGTGGATGGCGGCGGCGTGATCGTGTAGTTCCACTCGCCATGCCAGTCGTGCCGTCGCAGCGGGATGGCGGCGAGTTCGTCGT
>JBOGHR010000241.1:0-2720 GCA_050744905.1 Acidimicrobiales bacterium | reverse complement strand
CGAGGGTCCCGTTCCGATACCAGAGCGCTACGGCGGGTCGGGGCGGCGGCCCACGGCCTCGGCCACGGCGGCGACGCCCGGGTCGGCCTCGACCTCCTCCAGGGGCAGCGGGAGGGCGAGGCACCAGTTGGGGCGCTCCGCCGTGGTGCCAGGGAGGTTGGGGCGCTCCTCGACGCCGAGGGCGTCGTCGAGGGTGGCGGCCACAACCATGCTGGGCGCCTCGGCCAGGAGCCGGTGGGTGCGGCGGACGACCTCGTCCACCGGCTGGTCCTCGTCGGCGCCCGTCCACCGGCGGAGGCGATCGCGGATGGCCCGGGTCCCCTCCACGTTGGGATCCTGGCCCAGACGCTCCTGCTCCTCCAGGTCCGAGCCGGTCAACAGGCCGGCCACGGTGGGCAGGTCGTGGGTGGTGACGGCGGCCAGCGCCTGGGGCGGGTAGGTCTCGGGCGGCTCCGGCTCGAACCACAGGAGCCGGTAGGACAGCACCCGGCGCCGCCCGAGCTCGTCCCGCACGAACGGCTCCACCGTCCCCAGGTCCTCGCCCACCACCCACGCGCCCGCCCGGTGGCTCTCCAGGGCCAGGATGCCGAGCAGGTCGCGCCACGGGTAGGTCACGTAGGTGCCCTCGGCCGGGCTGGCGGCGGCGGTGGGCACCCAGAACAGCCGGAACAGCCCCATCACGTGGTCGATGCGCACGCCCCCGGCGTGGCGGAACGCCGCCCGCAGCGTCGTGACGAGCGGCTCGTAGGCGGCCGCCCGCAGCCGCCACGGGTCGAACGGCGACAGGCCCCAGTCCTGGCCCCGGGTGGCGAACTCGTCGGGCGGGGCCCCCACCCGCACGTCCAGGGCCATCGCGTCCTGCCACAGCCAGGCATCGGCTCCTCCGGGGTCCACGCCGACGGCGAGGTCCTGGACCACGGGCACGGCCCGGCCGGCCCGCGCCAGCTGGCGGTCGAGCAGCCACTGGAGCCACTGGTGGTAGCGCACCCGGTCGGCCACCCGCCGGGCGAAGGCGGCCACGGCCGGCCCGTCGGGGAGGCGCAGGGCCGCCGGCCACGACGTCCAGGGGACGCCGTGGCGCTCGGCGACGGCGCAGAACCGGGCCCACCCGAGCAGGGGGTCGCCCTGCTCGTCGCACCAGCGCCGGAAGGCGGGGTCGCCCGGGAAGGCGGCCCACAGCCGCTCCAGGGCCGACGACTTCAGCCGCCACACCTCGTCCCGGTCGACCAGGCGGCCCTCGTTGAGCGCCCGCCCGGTGGCGGCCAGCGCCTCCAGGTCGCCGCCCGCGGTGGCCGCCCCGGGGACGTCCTCGACCCGCAGGTACAGGGGGTTGCGGAACGACCGGCTCGACGGCGAGTAGGGGCTGGGCTGCTGGGGGCCGGCCGGCTGGGCGGCGTGGAGCGGGTTGACCAGCACCATGCCCGCTCCCTGGCCCCGGGACCACCGGCCCAGCCGCTCCAGGTCGCCCAGGTCCCCCATGCCCCAGCTCGTGCTGGACCGGGCGGCGTAGAGCTGGACGGCCCAGCCCCAGGTGCGCAGGCCCTCGGGGAGGAAGCAGGCCGGCGGGGCGACGATCAGGCGCACGCGATGGCCGTCGGGCTCGCGGCGCAGCCAGTGGTACCCGAGCGGCAGGTCGGGCGGCAGCGACCCGTTCACCGCCACATCGCCACCGTCCTCGGTGGCGAGCGCCCACCGGCCGGCCATCTCCACCCGCTCCCCCGCCGTCACCACCACCACCGCCCCGTCGGGATCGCAGGCGTCGGCCGGCGCCGGGGGCGGTGAGCCGGGCGCGGCCATGGCGGCCAGGAGGGCCTCCACGGTCGCCTCCGGGGCCTGCCGCCACACCCCCCGGAAGTCCGAGTAGCCGGGCTGGATGCCCCACGCGGCGGGATCGGTCCCGGGCGGCGCCATCCCGTAGTTGTAGCCGCCCTACGCTCTCCCGGGTGCCCGACGCCGTCGTCATCGGAGCCGGCCCCAACGGCCTGGTGGCCGCCAACCTGCTGGCCGACCGGGGCTGGGACGTCGTTGTGCTGGAGGCCCAGCCCCGGCCCGGAGGGGCGGTGCGGTCGGCCGAGCTGGTCGAGCCCGGCTTCGTGAACGACGTCTTCAGCGCCTTCTACCCGCTGGCCGCGGCGTCGCCCGTCATCGCCTCGCTGGGCCTGGGCGACCACGGCCTGCGCTGGTGCCGGGCCCCGCTCGCCCTCGCCCACCCGGCGGCGGACGGGACGTGCCCGGTCGTGTCGGGCGACGTGGCCGAGACGGCGGCGTCGCTCGACGCCGGCGCCCCGGGGGACGGCGACGCCTGGCGGCGGGTGTACGGGCGCTGGGAGCGCCTGGGCGGCCCGCTGCTGGACGCCCTGCTCTCGCCCTTCCCCCCCGTGCGGGCGGGCGTACGCCTGGTCGGGGCCACCCGGCCGTCGGAGCTGGCCGAGCTGGCCCGCTTCCTCCTGCTCCCCGTGCGGCGCCTGGGCGAGGAGGAGTTCGCCGGCGAGGCGGCCCGCCGCCTGCTGGCCGGCTGCGCCCTCCACACCGACGTGTTCCCCGAGTCGCCCGTCGGCGGGCTGATGGGGTGGCTGCTCGCCTCCATCGCCCAGGAGCGGGGCTGGCCCGTCCCCGAGGGAGGCGCCGGCCGCCTGGCCGACGCCCTGGTCGCCCGCCTCGCCGCGGCCGGGGGCGAGCTGCGCTGCGCCACCCCGGTCACCGGTGTGGTGGTGCGCGGT
>JBOGHR010000240.1:0-12665 GCA_050744905.1 Acidimicrobiales bacterium | reverse complement strand
GGGCGCGCCCGATGACCCCGCTGCGCCCCCCGGCCCCACCCGAGTACCCACCGCCTGCACCGCCACGAAAGGAACCGATCGAGATGGATGCATCGACGACCACCACCAGGCTGGGCCGCGTCCGGGGCAGGAGGATGCTCGTGGCCGGCGCAGCCGTGCTGGCCGGCCTCCTGGGGCTCACTTCGGTGGCGTGGGCCTGCACCCAGATCATGGGGTCGATCAAGATCTGCTCGCCCTCCACCGGGACCTGCACCGACACCGCCACGGGCTCGAAGGGCTCCGGGGCTCCGGGCACCAAGATCAAGGTGCGAGCGGCCGGGCTGCGGGTCAAGCCCGCCACCTACGCCTTGTACTTCGCCGACATGGCCAGCCTGCGCGGCTGCCACGACGCCATCACCATCCTCACCTCCCCGACGGGCGTCACCCTCGACAGCATGACCACCAACAAGTACGGCGAGCTCGACCGCGACCTCACCCAGGCCGGCGTCCAGCCCTACAAGGCCCTCATCCCGGCCAACGCCGTGCCGGGCGACGCCACCATCTGCGCTCGCGAGGTCACTCCCGAGAAGGAGGCCACCGCCACCGCCCACGCCAGCTTCACCATCGTGAGCGGCTAGGCATGGCCATTCTGAGCGGCCGAGGCGCCGCTCAAGGGCCGGGTCGCGAAGGTGTCGCATGACTTTGGCAGAACGTAAAGGCCTCGCAGAACGGCGGCAGAGAGACAGCAGAGAAACAGGCGCAACAGCGCCAATGCGGTGAGTTGATACCAGATCGGACCGACCTGCCAGGAGGCAGGGCGACCCAAGGGAGGCAGGCAACAATGTCGTCATCGCGAGCGAGCGAGTTGTGGAAGGGACGGACGGGCCGCCGCCAACGACTGGCCTTCGGTGCGGCGGTCACCGGGGGGCTGGTGGCGTTGGCGGGCACCGCCTTCGCTTGCACCTCGATCGCCGGGCGGATATCGGTCCAGGAGGTGGTGGGCGGCGTGCCCACCGGGGCGGAATCGGTCACCGTGGGGTCCCGCGGCGTCGACCCGGTCACCGGCGACGGCATGGCGTTCTGCTCCGACCCCGGCAGCATCAAGGGGGGGGCGTCGGCCGACCAGGGCGACACCATCAGGATCGTCGTGGAACCGTGGGTCTGCATCAACGGTGGCTCGCTCATCGACAAGGCCTTCAACAACCTGGGCACCGATCCCGACGGCGCCGAGATCACCTGGGTGGCGGGCGTGTTCGGCCGCAGCGGCGGCGCCTACACCTACACCCGCAACGTCGACAAGGACTGCCACATCCTGGATGGCGATAACACGATCGTCTCCACGTCGAAGATGACGGTCGTGGACGGGTTCGGGGCCATCGACGTCGCCGTCCCCAGCAGCATCGCCAACAGTGGTCCCAGTGACGCGGCAGCGGTGTGCGTCCGCTCCGAGGACGTCCTCGAAGGGAAGCCCGATCCGGCGCTGTGGGCCGAGATCGTCGTGGCCATGGCCCCCCTCGTGGTCCTCTAGCAGCCCCGCTGTCAGCCCCGACCGGCACATGGCCACCACCAGATGGGCCCCGCTCGCCACCCTGGCGCTGACCGCCGCGCTGCTGGCGGCGGTGCCCGGAGGCGGCCACGTCGGCCACCGGGGGGCTCCCAGCGAGGCGGGCTCCCGACCCGGCGCCGTCGCCGCCGGGTTCCCACGCCTGGCCCCGTACTTCGAGGCCAACCATGGCCAGGCCGGTCCCGGCGTGGGCTTCGTGGTCCGGGGCGGGGGCCTGTCGGTGGCGCTGTCGGCGACCGAGGCCCGCCTGGAGATGGCCGGCCCCGACGGCCCGTCCCGGCTCGGCATGCACCTGGTGGGCGCCGACCCCGCTGCTCACCAGGTGGGCCAGGAGCCGCTGGCGACCACGGTCAACCACTACGCCGGCCCCGACCCGAGCCGGTGGCTCACCGGGATCCCCACCTACGGCCGGGTGCGCACCCGGGGCGCCTACCCCGGCATCGACCTGGTGTGGCACGGCCGCCCGGGCGCCCTCGAGTACGACTTCGTGGTGGGCCCCGGCGCCGACCCGGCCCGCATCCGCCTGGGCTTCGACGGCGCCACCGGGCTGCGTCTCGACGGCGGCGACCTGGTGGTGGGCGTGGCCGGGGGCGAGGTTCGCCAGCGTGCCCCCGTCGCCTACCAGACGGTGGGTGGCCGGCGCCGGGGCGTGGAGAGCCGCTTCGTGGTCGAGGGCGACCAGGTGGGCTTCGCCGTGGGCCCCTACGACCGGCGCCGCCCCCTGGTCATCGACCCCGTGCTGGCCTACGCCGGCCTCCTGGGGGGTGGGGGCGACGACCGGCTGGCCGACGTGGCGGTGGACGGGGCGGGCAACGCCTACGTGGTGGGCTCGGCCACCATGGCGCCGTGGAGCCTGGTGGAGGGCAGCGGGCCGAGCGCCCGGGTGGGGGCGGCGATGGCCTACCACCCCGGCACCGCCAAGGCGGTGCTGTTCGGGGGCCGGGGCCCGAGTGGTGAGATCCTGGGCGACACTTGGGCCTTCGACGGCACCGCCTGGGGCGAGCTGGCCGTCCCCGGGCCCCCCGCCCGGGCCTACGCCGGGCTGGCTTACGAGCCCACCACGGCCAGGCTGGTGCTGTTCGGCGGCGAGGACGGCGCCGGCGCCCTGGCCGACACCTGGGTCTTCGACGGCAGCGCCTGGAGCCAGCTGCCGGCGGTGGGCGCCAGCCCTCCCGCCCGGTCGCGGGCCGCGCTGGCCACCTACCAGCTCCTCGGGGCCCAGGGCGTCGTGCTGTTCGGCGGGCGGGGGGCCGACGGCGAGCTCCTGGGCGACACCTGGGCCTGGAACGGGGTGGCGTGGGCGCAGCAGGCCCCGGCCACCGTCCCTGCGCCCCGGTCGGAGGCGGCGGTCGGCACCGACGGCGCCGGCAGGCCCCACGTCTTCGGGGGCAAGGGCGAGGCCGGGGTGCTGGGCGACCTGTGGACGTGGTCGGGCGCCACGTGGGAGCGCCGGGCCGAGGACGCGGTCGTGGCTCCCCCGGCCCGCAAGGGGGCGGTGCTGGTGGGCGACGACGCCGGGGCCCTGCGCCTGGTGGGCGGCAAGGCGGGAGGCACCCTGCTCGCCGACCGCTGGACCTACCGGGCGGGCAACGCCAAGCCGTGGGCCAAGGAGAAGAAGATGTTGGTGCCCGTCCCCGGGCCCCGGGTGGGGGCGGGCGCCGCCCGCCACGCCGGCGCCGGGGTGGGGCTGGTGGCGGCGGGCAAGGGCCCCGACGGCCCCTCGGCCGACACGTGGGCCCTGGAGCCGTCGACGCCCCAGGTGCCGGGGTTCGTGGCCAAGCTCGACCCCACCGGCCGGGCCCTGGACTACGTCACCTACCTCGACATCCCCGTCCAGCGGGGGGGCCACGGGAGCCCCGACGTCGACATCGCGGTCGACGCCGCCGGGTCGGCCTACGTGGCGGGCAGCGCCATCTCGACGGGTCTGGCCACCACGGCTGGCGCCTACCAGCCCGCCTGCCGCCTGGCGGCCAGCGGCGAGTGCAGCGACGCCTTCGTGGTGGTGCTCGCCCCCACCGGCGCCCTGCGCTACGGCACCTACCTGGGCGGCACCCGCACCGAGTACGTGCGGGGCGTCGCCCTGGGCCCGGGGGGAACGGTGTACCTGGCCGGCAGGGTGGACTCCATGGACTTGCCCACGACCGCCGGTGCCTACCAGCCGGCCTGCGGCTTCAGCGTCGAGGGCCAGTGCGGGGACGCCTTCGTGGCCAAGCTCGCCCCGGCCGGCAACGGGGCGGCCGACCTGGTCTACGCCACCTACTACGGCGCCACGACGGCGAGCGTGGACGGCGAGGGCCTGGCCGTGGACGGCGAGGGCGTGGCCTACCTCACCGGGTCCACGAGGGCCACCGACCTGCCCACCACCCCCGGCGCCTACCAGCGGGCCTGCGTCGTCAACGACCAGGGCTCGTGCCTCGACGCCTTCGTGGCCAAGCTGGCCCCGGCCGGGGAGGGGGCCGGCGACCTGCGCTATTCCACCTACCTGGGCGGGGGGTGCTGCAATGGGGGGGGGTCGGACTTCTCCCGGGCCGTGGGCGTGGGCCCGGGGGGCAGCGTCTACCTGGCCGGCGTCACCGGTTCGACGGACTTCCCGGTCACCCCGGGGGCGTTCGACACCACCTTCAAGTGCTTCTCCGACGCAGGCTGCATCGGCTTCGTGGCCGTGCTGGACCCGGCGGGGGCGGGCAACGCCGACCTGGTGTACTCCACCTACATGGGCGGCGGCTCCGACACATTCCACGACCTGGTGGTCGACGGGCGGGGCCGGGCGGTGGTGTCGGGCAAGACCTTCTCGTCGTCGTTCCCGGTGCGCAAGGCGGTGCAGAAGACCTGCGGCTGCGCAGCGGGGGCGACGATCCATGCCGACGCCGTGGTGTTCGCGCTCGACCCCTCGGTGCTGGGCGACGGCTCCGGGCGGGTGTCGTCCACCAACCAGGCGCTGAGGTTCTCCACGTTCCTGGGCGGCAGCAAAGTCGAGGCGGGCTACGCCGTCGCCGTGGACGGTACCGACGACATCTACGTGGTCGGGACTACCTCCTCGCCCGACTTCCCGGTCACCGCCGGCGCCTTCCAGACCCGCTTCGCCGGCACCTGGGACGGCTTCGTCGCCAAGATCAGCGGCGTGCCGTGACCTGCTGTTCGTGTTGCCGCCTACCGGAGAAGAGTCGTCGGCACTCTTCGCTCACCCGACAAGGAGCACGTGTCCGATGGTTCGAATTCCGATGATGACGAGCAAGGGGCGCGGCGGTCTGGCGGCGATGGCGGCGGCCGGGGCCGCCTTCGTTTTGTCCGTGCCGGCCTTCGCCTGCGTCGCCTACAAAGGCAGCCTCGGCGTGAGCCAGGGGACGACAGGTGCGACCAATGTCGGTGACGATACCCACCATGGTTTGTGCAAGGACGAGGGCCCGGTCGCCATCGATCTCCTCTCCTCGAACAAGGTCGTCCTGGAGACGGCGCCCTACGCCGGCGACCCGAACTGTCCGGCCAGCCAACTCAGCGAGGGGACCTACAGCGTCAGGATTGGGGGAGGCTACCTTACGTCCGCCTGCATGAACGGCATGCCACGCGGGAGCCACGTGGTCGACGGCAGCGGCTACGGCTACAGCGAGCTCGACGCCCTGCTTCTCGCACCTGGTGACATCAGCGTATGCCTCGTCAACCTGGAGCTCGACGGCGGGATGGAGATGCGCCTGGACGTGCTTTGAGGTGCTATGGCGTGTTGTACCTCCGAACCCCATGCGTTCCCAGGGCACGGTCCCCCTCTGGTCATCCGTCGAACGGAGGGCCCTCGCCGGAGTGACGTGCTCATCACCGATGCAGCCCAGTAGCGACGTGGCGATTTCGAAGCGGCGCACAGACGCTCTTCCACACGTAAGCACAAGCGCCGTCCTGGTCGTCGCGCTGTTCCTCGCCGGCGGGTTGGCGCTCCTCGCTGGGTTGGCGGGTGCCGGCAACGCCCTGCCCTCCGGACCGCCCCGTGTCGGGCCGGAGACGCCGCTGACCGCCATGGACCAAAGCGTCGGGCCGGCCAACAACTCCCCCACGGTTCTCGCCGACCCCACCGACGGCCGCTTCGTGGTGGTGGCCAACCGCCTCGATGCTCCCGACTTCGGGTGCGCCCTGCAGGTGTCGGGCGACGGGGGGCACAGCTGGGCCCCGGCCCAGCCCGTCCCCGGGCTGCCGTCAGGGGCGGAGAAGTGCTACGCCCCGGAGGTCGCCTTCGACCGCCGCGGCGTCCTGCACTACCTGTTCGTCGGCCTGGCCGGGCGGGGGAACGAGCCCATGGGGGCGTTCCTGACCACCTCGGCCGATCGTGGCCGCAGCTTCAGCCGTCCCCGGCGGGTCCTCGGCCCGCTCAACTTCGCGGTGCGCATGGCCATCGACCCCGGCCTGGGAGACCGTGGGCGCATCCACCTGGTGTGGCTGCACGCCACTTCGGACCCGGGCGTCGGCAGCTTCGGGCCGCCGCCCAACCCCGTCCTGGCCGCTCATTCCGACGACGGCGGCGAGACGTTCTCCGAGCCGGTGCAGGTGAGCGACGGCGACCGCCTTCGGGTTGTCGCGCCCGCCCTGGCGCTCGGCGCCGACCACCGGGTGTACGTGGCGTACTACGACCTCGAGCGGGACGCCGTCGACTATCACGGCCTGGAGGGCCCGGTGTGGGCCGAGACGTGGTCGGTGGTCCTGGCCCGCTCGGACGACGGTGGCCGCAGCTTCCAGCCCGGCGTGGTGGTCGAGGGGTCGGTCGTCCCCCACGAGCGGGTGATGCTGATCTTCACCATGGCCCCCCCGGCGCTGGCGGTGGGCGGCGAACGGGCCTGCGTCGCCTGGCCCGACGGTCGCCACGGCGATGCCGACGTCCTGGTGCGGTGCTCCTCGGACCGGGGGCGGACGTGGTCTGACGCCGCCCGGGTGAACGACGACCCGGTCGGCAACGGCAAGAGCCAGTTCCTGCCCCGCCTGGCCCTGTCGCCCGACGGTCGCCTCGACGCCGTCTTCTACGACCGCCGCATCGACATCAGGAACCTGGTCAACGAGCTGTTCTACGCCTACTCCACCGACGGCGGCCGCCGGTTCGCTCCCAACGTCAAGGTGAGCAGCGAGGGGTCGTTCTCGCTGATCGGCCAGCGCTACCTGAACCCCTCGGCGTCGGGGCTCGTCGAGTTCGGCAGTCGTGTCGGCCTGCTGTCTCGCGACCGCGAGGTGGTGGTGGCCTGGGCCGACACGCGCAACTCGCGGCCCAACACCACCGGCCAGGACGTCTTCTCCACCGTGCTGAGCTTTCCGAGCGCCGGAGGTCGGGGCAGCACCGCGGCCCTGGCCGGCGTCGTGCTGGTCGCCATGGGGGCACTCGTGCTCACCGCCCTGGTGGTGAGGGGCCGGCGCGTTCGCACGGGGACGGTGCTCGTCAAATGACCAGCGCTCCACGTCGGCGCCGAGGCCCCAGTGCCCTTCGCCACGGTGGTCTCCGCTGGCGATGGGGGGCATTCGCCCTGGTGGCGACGACGGCGCTGGTGTCGTGCCGGGCGTCACCTACGGAGAAGGCGCCGCTGCCCGAGGCTGCGCCCGTCGTTGCCGTCACCCTCGAGGAGTACCGGTTCGGCTTCGACCGGTCGATCCCGGCCGGCCGGGTGATCTTCCGCTTCCGGAACGCCGGGCGAGAGGTCCACCGCCCGGCCCTGTTCGCCCTGCCCGACGACCTCCCCCCGCTCGACGAGCAGCTGCGCGGCTCGACCCGCCGGCCCATCGCTCCCTTCGCCGGCATGTCGAACCGGGCGCCGGGCGCTACCGGCACCTTCGCCGTCGACCTCGTGCCCGGCCGCCGCTACGGCTTCGTGTGCTTCGCCCGGGGCGCCGACGACCGCTCTCCCCACTCGCTGGAGGGCATGAGCTTCGAGTTCCGGGCAGGAGGCGCGGCCGAGACGATGGAGTCCGAGCCGCCATCGTCGCCCACCACGGTTGAGGCTCAGCAACGGCCTTCCGACGTCGATGGCGAATGAGCCGCGAAGCCCGGGCCTCACGACGCCTTCACCCGTGCCGGACTCTGGAGAATGCCATGTCTAGGACGCCCCTCCTGTTCGCCGGCCTCGTGCTCGTCGCCGCCGTGGCCTCGGCCGGCGTCGGGGCCGCATGCGTGCCCCAGCCCTTGCTGCTCCTGGAGCCCGCTGCGTCAGGGGCGCCGGGAACGAAGCTGACCGCCAAGGGGACGTCGTTCGCGTCTGGTCGAGCCGAGCTGCGCTGGAACGCTCTCGACGGGCCCCTGCTGGGCAGCGCCACGGGGCCCGACTTCTCGGTGGAGGTCACGGTCCCCGACGTGGCCGACGGCCTCTACGCCGTCGTCGGGATCGCCCGTTCGGCAGCCGGCGGCCTGGCGGGAACGAGCCGGGCGACCCTCCAGGTGGTGCGGGTGGGCGACCGGAGCGGCCCGCCGAGCACCGCCGGCACCAGCAGCGCTCCGGCGCCCACCGATTCGGGCAGGGCCCCGTCGGCGACTCCGGCACCCGTCCTGCCGCTGGCCGCAGGCGGCGCCGTCCTGTTGGCGATCGGGGGGTTGCTCGGGCGTGCGACTCCACGGCGCCGATCGGCTCCAGGCAGCGACCTTGCCGGTCACCATGACCCGTAAAGAGAGGCGGGACAAGTAGCCGGTTGGACACGTTGTCAGAAAAATCACAACTCGCAGTAGACACCGAGCGTCCGGAGTGGTTGAATCACGCCAGAGAGATCGCAACGGCCAAAGCGTGGTGGGGGATGGCCGGGGGATGTCTCGACCACAAACGGGCGCGTTTCGGGGGCGCTGTTACGACCGCACTTCTTTGTCGCTACGCGGGCCCACGGTCGCCCACCCACCACGAAAGGGAATGAACATATGACGGGATCCGCAGCGGTCCGCAGCAAGCTCGTGGTCGCCTCGGGGACGGTGGCGGCGGTGCTCATGTTGGCCAGCGCCGCCTTCGCCTGCACCACCTTCAAGGGGCAGTTCTCCCTGAGCCAGGGCGGCGTCACCAAGACCAACGTCGGCAGCAACAGCGGCATGAGCTTCTGTCCGAACACCACGGTGAACACCATGGACCTCACCGCGGCGGACAGCTTCACCGTGTCGGTTGCCCCGAGGACGAGCAACCCGTGCCGGGCCAGCCTCACCAAGACCCTCTACGACATCAAGCACTCGAACTCCACCCTGGTGTCGGACTGCATGAACGGGACCAACGTCGCCGAGGACCTTTCCGTCTCCAGCGGCAGCGGGTCCCAGGTGGTCGCCGGAGGCCAGCTCCTGCTCACCGACGACACCGTCTGCATCACCGATTCCACCTTCGCCGAGGGCCACGGCATGAGGGTCGTCGTCACCTGAGCGAGCACCCCGCATGACGCTGCTCGAGGAGGATTCCAGCAGGGCAGCACCCGGCCGGCGACCGGGTGCCGCCCTGCTGGCTCTGGCGGTGGCCGGCGTCCTGTCCACCGTCGCCGGCGCCGCCGTCGCATCCGGGCTGGTGTCGCTCGGGGCCAGCGTTCCCGAGGGCGTCCCCCTGATCCGCGCTGACCTGCCCGCCACGGCCATGGACGAGGTGGCGGCGCCCGCCAACAACTCACCTCTCCTCCTCCAGGACCCGACCGACCCGAGCTTCGTGGTCCTCGCCAACCGCCTCGACGCCCCCGACTTCTCCTGCGCCCTCCAGGTCTCCAGTGACGGAGGTCGCACCTTCGGGCCCGCCGCTCCCGTCGTCGAGCTTCCCCCCGGCGCCGAGAAGTGCTACGCACCCGAGGTCGCCTTCGACGCCGACGGCTCGCTGTACTACCTGTTCGTCGGGCTGGCTGGCCCGGGCAACGAACCGGTGGGCGCCTTTCTGACCACCTCGGCCGATGGCGCTCGAACGTTCACCGCACCGAGGCGGGTGCTCGGGCCGCTGAACTACTCGGTCCGCATGGCCATCGACCCGGAGATCGGAGAGCGTGGCCGCCTGCACCTGGTGTGGCTCCACGCCACCTCCGACCCTCCCCTCGGGGGCTTCGGGCCGCTGCCCAACCCCATCCTGGCCGCCTACTCCGACGACGGGGGCAACAGCTTCTCCGAGCCGGTCCAGGTCAACGACGACGACCATCGTCGTGTGCTCGGGCCGGCCCTCGCCATCGGGCCCGACCACGCCGTCCACGTGGCGTACTACGACCTCCGCGACGACATCCGCGACTACCAGGGCCTGGAGGGCCCCGTCTACGACGGCACGTGGTCGATGGTGCTGGCAACCTCGACTGATGCCGGCAAGAGCTTCCGGCCCGGCGTGGTCGTCGACGATGGCCTGGAGCCGTCGACCAGGGTGATGCTCGTGTTCACCATGCCGCCTCCGGCGCTGGTAGCGGCCCGCGGCCGTGCCTGTGTCGGCTGGACCGACGCTCGCTACGGCGACGACGACGCGCTGGTCCGATGCTCCGGTGACCAGGGGCGCACCTGGGGCCCCATGCGCCGGCTGAACGACGACCCGCCGGGCAACGGGGCGTCGCAGTACCTGCCGCGCCTGGCCGTCGCCCCGGACGGCCGCATCGACGCCGTCTACTACGACCGCCGAGGGGATCCGTCCAACCTCGCCGCGTCGGTGTCCTACACCTACTCCACCGACGGCATCCGCTTCGCGCCGGCCGTGGCGCTGACCCGGGAGCCGTCCGACACCCGCATCGGCCAGCAGTACGCCGGGGCGGCGGCCGAGGGCCTGGTGGAGTTCGGTTCCCGCCTCGCCCTGTTGGCCCGGCCCCGCGGTGCGGTGGCGGCATGGCCCGACACCCGCAACTCGGCCGAGCTGACGACCGCCCAGGACATCTTCGCCACCGAGATCGACCTCCGGTACAGCGAGACCGACCCCGGCTGGGGGCGCCCGCTGGGGATCGTCGCGGTGGCCGCCGGCCTGGGCATGGCCGGTGCGGCCGTCCGGAAGCGGCGTGCGCCGGCCGAGGCGGCCCTGTGACGGTGACCAAGTGCCGCTCCTGGTCGGTCCCGATGGCCGCTCTGGCCGTGGTGGTGGCCCTGGGCGGGGCGTGCTCGTCGAGCACCGGCGCGCCCGAGCGTCACCGCTCGCTTTCACCCGGGCCCCCAGTGGTGGTGATCTCCATGAGCGAGTACCGCTACGACTACGAGCCGGCGATCCCTGCCGGTCGGGTGATCTTCGTGGTACGCAACATGGGGAAGGAGAGCCACAAGCTGAAGTTCGTGGCCCTTCCCGACGACTTCCCGCCCCTGGACGCCCAGCTCCACGGCCCCGAGCGCCGCGTTCTCCCCCCCTATGCCGGCGTACCGGTGCGGCAGCCCGGCCAGGAGGGTGCCTTCGCCGTCGATCTCGTGCCCGGCCGTCGCTACGGGATGATCTGCAACCTGTCCACACCGTCGGGGGGCGTCCACGCCTTGGAGGGCATGAACTCAGAGTTCCGCGCCGGGGACGCCTAGCCACCGGCACGACTGCCGCAGCCAGCGGAGCGAGAGCCGCCCGCCAAATGCCCGACGCGTCGGCTCTACGTGACCAGTGCTCGGTCGCCCTCCGGGCGGGGGCCAGCGCCCCCTACTGGGGCCTCCGTTAAGGGGCTCTACGCGACCAAGCGTGGTTGGCGGCCTCGGATTCGAGCGGCGGGACGAGTCTGCCATCTGACGCCGCAGCGCAGTAGGAGCCGGAGCCGATAGTTGTCGAAGTTGCGAAAGCCGTGACCGGTTCTCCGCACCTTTTCGATGAGCAGGTTCACCGCCTCTGTCGGCCCATTCGACAGCCCCGTGGTGTGGTAGGCGAGCACCTCGGCCTCCCACGCCCGGATGGTCCTGGCCAGGCGGGTGAGCTGGGGGACGTCGGCGTCGGCGCACCACCGGTAGAACGCCGCCAGCCGCCGCCGGGCCTCGGCGAGGTCCTCGGCGGCGTACACCTCACGGAGCAGCTCCTTGCCCAGGTAGCACGCGGCGGTCTCCCCGTCGGGATCGCCGGCGGCGAGGCCGGCCATCATCCGCGCCCGACCCCGCTCGCTGAGCCGCTCCGCGCCCACGAGCAGCAGGCGGCGGATGCCGTAGAGGGGATCGCCCCGCCGCCCCCGGTGGCCGAGCGTCTCGTTCTGGGTGCGCCGGCGGGCGTCGTCGATGGCCTTGTTGGCCAGGCGGATGGCGTGGAAGTGGTCGACCACCACGGTGGCGTGCCCCACGTGTGCGAGCAGCCCGTTGGCGTAGCCCCGGAACGGATCGAGGGCCACCACGTCGATGCCGGCCAGCCACTCGCCCGGGCGCTCGCCCAGCCAGTCCTCGACCGCCTTGGCGCTGCGACCAGCCACGACGTCGAGCAGGCGGGGGCGGTCGAGGTCCACGAAGCCGGTGACGTACTCGCTGTGGTGGGTCGCCGTGGGGGCCAGGAAGCGGGTCTCGTCGAGGCCCAGCGCCTCCACGCCGTCGAGGCGTTCGGGGTCGTCGACCAGCGGCGTGCCGTGGTCGCGCACGGCCGCCATGGCGGTGTGCCAGCCGACCCCGAAGGCCCGGGCCACCTCGGCGACCGAGTCCTCGTCGCGGCCCACCCGCCGGCAGATCTCGGCCCGGGCCCGCTCGGTCAGCGCCGCCCGGGGGGCGATGGCGTCGCAGGTCTCGGCCCACGTCCGGGCCTCGCAGTCCGGCTCGGGGCAGCGCCAGATCCGCTTGGCCCACACCACCACCACCGGGCGGCCGGCGATGGGCAGGTCCCGCACTTTCACCCGCCGCCGGCCGTGTCCGACCGCCCGGGTGCCGCACTCCGGACAGCCGGCCACGTCGGTGGTCGTCTCCACCGACAGCCACCACTCGCCGTCGATCTCGAGCTGGGCGCCGACCACGAACCCGGGCATGCCGAGCAGCGCCGTCGCGCCGTCACTACGGTGCATCACCGCCAAGGGCCTCCTGTCTCGCGTTCTGTGAGAAGCCGCAAGACTTGCGAGGCCCTTGGCGCGCCTGGTGGACCCTATGGAGGGGGCCCTACACCACCGCGCCCCCATGCTTCATCGCGAAGAGCCCGTTAGGGACCACCGCACAATTACTTCGACGCGGAGGCCCGCCGACGAGCTGGCTTTGATGGCGTGAGGTCGTAGTTCCACTCGCCGTGCCAGTCGTGCGGGCTGAGCGGGACGGCGGCGAGTTCGTCGT